>JAJDSZ010000078.1 GCA_022827425.1 Pseudomonadales bacterium
GGACGGCAGCAACTCCATCTTCACCAATACCCGCACCTGTTACGGCGCGGCCATGGACATGGTGGCGAAGATGAAGGAAATCGCCGCGGCCGACCTCGGCGGAGAACCGGCGGATTACGACATCTCCGAAGAGCGGGTGCACCGGATCGCCGACAGCGGCGTCGGCATGACTTACGCCGAAGTCGCCCAGCGAGCGATGGAACTCGGCGGCAGGTACACCGGCGAAGCGGAATTGCCCGAAGACCTGCACGAGTGGACGCAAATCGCCGCCTCGCGCCTGGCCGGCTCGGCCTTCATGGGCATCTATCACGACCCGGCCCATTCGAACAACCCGCCGGGCTTCACCGTGACCTGCACCGAGATCGAACTTGATCTCGAAACCGGCAAGTTCGATATTCTCGACATGGTCAGCATTGGCGAATGCGGTACCGTGGTCCATCCCCAGGGCCTGAAGAACCAGCTTGTGGGCGGCGCGGTGTGGGGAATCGGACTGTCGGCGCTGGAGCGCCACCTGTACGATCCGCAGAATGGACTGCCGGCCAGTACCGGCTACTGGCAAAGCAAGGTGCCCACCTATCTCGATACGCCGCTGACAATCGACACCGGCTGGGTGGACCTTCCCGACCCGGAGAATCCGGTCGGCGCCCGCGGCGTCGGCGAGCCCTCCCAGGGTTCGGTTTCCGCCGCCCTCACCGCGGCGATATCGGACGCGCTCGATGGCCACATCTTCGGCGCCGCCCCGATTACCACGGACATGATCATTAACCATATCGCAGGCACGCAGGAAGATGCTGTAGCCCTTGCCCAGAACAATTTCCGAGGTTGACATGGTAGCCACATCTCATGACGTAATGCCCGATATCGAGCTGTATCAGCCCACTGATGAAGTGAACGCGCTGGAACTGGCGGACACGCTGGGTTCCGACGGCTGGCTGCTCGGCGGCGGACAGGACACCTACGGCTGGTTGAAAGACCGCAACAAGTCTCCTTCCGCCATGATCGAACTGACCGGGATCGATGCCTGGAAAGGGGTATCGGAAACCGAGGACGGCATTGAAATCGGGGCCGTGACAACCCTGACCGAAATCGCCAAGGATCCGCTGGTCCAGTCGCGCTTTGCCCTGCTGGCCACCGCGGCCGGCAAGGTGGCGAGCCCCCAGATCCGCAATGTCGGCACCCTGGGCGGCAACCTGATTCAGGATACCCGCTGCTGGTATTACCGGCGCGGCCTGAGCTGTTATCGCGCCGGCGGCAATATCTGCTACGCAGATTCACCGGAGGGACTGAACCGCGAGCATGCGATTTTCGGCTCCAGCCGCTGCGTGGCGGTCAGCCCGTCGGACACCGCGCCGGCGCTGGTGGCCCTGGACGCCGCCATGGTGGTGAGCAGCGCCGGAGGGCAGCGCCTGATTGCCGCCGAAGACTTCTTCGTCGGCCCCGCCCGGGACATTCTCAACATGACGGTGCTCAACGAAGGCGAGATCCTCACTGCGGTGCGCATTCCCAATACCTGGGCCAATGCCGAGTACTACTTCGAGAAAGTCGCCGACCGCAACGTCTGGGACTTCGCCCTGGTCAACATCGCCTCGGCGATGCGGATCGAAGGCGGCGTGATTCAGGACGCGCGCATGGCCTGCGGCGCGGTGGAATGCGTTCCCCGCCGGCTCACCGCGGTGGAAAACCTGCTGCGCGGCCAGGCCCGCTCCGAAGAGTTGGGTTCCGAGGCCGGACAGTTGGCGGTGCAAGGCGCCGAGCCACTGAACTACAACCATTTCAAAGTGCCCTTGATGGCGAATCTGGTGAAGCGCGCGATTCGAGCTTGATGCCCGGGCCGCCGCCCGCCCCTTTTTTCTGAAAAAAGAAGAGGTCTGTTGTTGTGGATGAAGGAATAGTTCGCTATCGGCGGGATGTCTGGGGTGAAGAAGTCATCCTTGGCGTTTCCTGGGATTTGCTCTGGGTTGTCGCAGTGGGCGTATTCGTCCTGCTTGCCGCCCACGCCATCGTCATGGCGGTGCTGGTCAACCGCAAGATGGACAAACCGAGCGCCGACGGCCGCCGCGTGCTGCGGCACGAAGCCATCGACCGCTGGTTTCACTGGATCATGGCGGTCAGCATTCTGCTGCTGATCTTCACCGGTGTCGCGCCCATTATCGGCCTGCGTATCGCCTGGCTCGAAATCCACTGGATTTCCGGGCTGATACTCACCTTTGTGGTGGTGTTTCACATCATCCGCTCGCTGTTCTGGCAGGACTTCAAGTCGATGATCCTGGGGCCGCGGGATTTCGGCGAACCTTTCGACTCCGCCAAAAAGCCCGGCAAATATTCCTTTGAGCAGAAAGGCATGCACTGGGCAGTGACCATCGTCGCGCTAACGGTGATCATCACCGGCGTGCTGATGTTCATGCAAATCGACACACCGTTCTGGGATCGCACCAACAGCATGCCCGAGGATCAGCTCGGCCTGGTGTTCCTGCTGCATGGTCTTTCGACTCTGGCCCTGGTGGCCCTGGCGGCAAGCCATATGTATTTCGCCCTGCGGCCGGAAAAGATCTTCTATACCCGGTCCATGCTCAGCGGCTGGATCTCCGAAGAAGAGATGGCGGCAAACCACGACACCACCCGCTGGTCCCCGAAAGAAGCCGATTGATTCTGAGGCGGCACGGGCACTCCCCGTCGCCGTCGGCTGGCGGGGGGTTCAGCGGACGCCGTAAATACGTCCTTGTAGGCTTCGGGCTCGACATCCCTGTCTCGCACGCCCGCTGAACCCCCCGCCAGCCGACGGCGACTCACATTGTGCAGACCCGAAAATTCGTTATCCACAAGGATTAGAACGTGAGCAAACTCGAAGACAATATCGAAACCATAGAAGCCGGCTACGAATTCCTGCTGGCCTACGCCGCCCAGGGTCGCCCGGCCCAGGCGGAAACCGGGCCGGGCCCCCATGCCCGCCCCACCATCGAAGGCATGAGCCAGGCCGTACAGAGCCTGCACGAGAAGTTCAAGGCCTCGGACAATGAATTCGAGCGAGTAATCGCCGATGATTGCGCCAAGGCGGGAGCCGCCATGCGCTTCATCCTGGCCCAGGGCAGGATCGGCTCGGAAATGGTGGACAACCTCAACGCCTCCATCCACCTCCGCGCCGTACTCACCGACCTGTTCCTCTACAGCGAAGTGCTCAAACCCCTCCCTCTCGACGACACCCCCGGCAGGGTCCAGTCCTTCGACCCCTCAAAGGCAAATTGACGCAATAATTGCGCGAAATGCACCTTTATTTTTGCGCGATTGATTTATTCTTGCGCGAAAACGCTGTATATTGCGCGTAAATTGTTTCGCGCAATAAAACGGGGTGAACAAGGTGGCAAGAAGGATCAGTCCAGCGGATTTGCAGACAATCGAGGAAACCGTACAACGAAGTCAAGGGGGCTTGACCGCATCCCAGATCAGCGAGGCCATGGAATCGCCTCCTCCGCGCCGCACCTTGCAATTCCGCCTCAAACATCTCGTAGACAACAGGCGTCTGACGATGAACGGGGCGGGGCGGGGAGCGCTATACTCGGCGCCGGTTCGTTACGCCGTCTCGACCGGCCCCGCCAACTGGCGAGTTTCCTCCCCCGGGGTTCGAGTGACTGTGTCTCCGCCGCTCTCGCCCGAGAGTCTCGAAATACAGTCAATAGTTCGCCAGCCTCTTGAGATGAGAGAATCGGTTGGTTACAACCGCGACTTTCTCGATTCGTATCACC
This sequence comes from Pseudomonadales bacterium, assembly GCA_022827425.1. GTDB lineage: Bacteria > Pseudomonadota > Gammaproteobacteria > Pseudomonadales > Pseudohongiellaceae > UBA9145. Next base: position 3,741 of record JAJDSZ010000078.1, read on the forward strand.
CAAACAAGACTTTCTATCTTTCGCTTGAAGAGAGGAACCAACTGCGCGACATCGGTGAATTCAAGCTAACTGGAGAATTCGCGGGCACTCACGCCAAAAAAGTTTTGGAAAGACTGCTCATCGATTTGTCCTGGAATTCGAGCCGTCTTGAGGGAAACACCTATTCCCTGCTCGAAACCCGACGCCTCATAAAAATTGGAAAAAAAGCCAAGGGCAAGCAGTGGCTTGAAGCCCAGATGATCTTGAATCACAAAGACGCGATCACTCTTCTCATCGACTTCAAGGACGAAATCGGCTGGGACCGACGCACAATTCTCAACCTTCACGCCATGCTGGCGGCAAGCTTGCTAGGCAATCGCGATGCGGAGGGCCGGCTTCGATACATCGGCGTCGGCATATCCGGTTCGGTCTATGAACCATTGGATGTGCCGCAACTCGTGGAAGAATGCTTTGAGCAGATCCTGACGAAGGCTTCCGCGATTTCCGACCCGTTCGAACAGGCATTCTTCATTCTGGCGCAGCTACCATACTTGCAGCCTTTCGAAGACGTCAACAAACGGGTATCGCGCCTCGCTGTCAATATCCCATTGATCAAGTCGGGCTTGGCGCCGCTTTCCTTCGACCATGTGGCAAGAAAAACCTACACCGAAGCCTTGCTCGGCGTATACGAATTGAACCGGGTCGAGATGTTGCGTGACTTGTTCATGTGGGCCTACGAGCGCTCGGCTTCCAGCTACGGCGCGGTCCGACAATTGCTGGGCGAACCCGACCCGTTCAGAATGAAGCACCGAACCGCGCTGCATGAAGTGGTTGCCGCGGTGGCAAGAAGCTGCATGAACCAGAAGCAGGCGATCGACTTCATTGACGAGTGGATAACGAAAAATATCCTTCCGGAAGAGGCCGCACTGTTCAGGGAACACGCGGAACGCGAGCTTCTCGAAATGCACGAAGGAAACTATTTCCGCTTCCGCCTCAGAGCTTCAGAATTCGATAAATGGCAGAAAATCTGGAATGCGTGATCGGCCACACAGTCAGGCGACGCCTTGCATCTCGCCATCGCCGCAAACCGCAAAGCAACTGCAATCCACAGTCTCGACAAGAGAATGGTGGCTTCCGGAAAATTGCTTGGCTTGCCGACAAGCGCTGGCGGACTTTCGGGCTATGGCGATTCATGACGTCCCGGCGAACCGGGGGAATCCAGGAACAAATTGCCAAAATCGTCCTGATGGGCGCGCCAGGATGGGGCGACCCAGGTTGTCGAGGCGTACTCCGGCAGGGTGGCGGGGCCGGTGATGGTTTTGCCTGCGCCGAGTTGTCTGGCGACCTTTGATTGCGCGCCGGTATCAGGCGTGGCAAGCGGCAGGTCGAAACCGGCGCCGGAAAACCACGCCCGCAGTCTCACGTTCACCGCCTCGGCGGGGGCTTCCAGCGCGTAGCCGTAGCGGCGGCGATGCAACTGGTGGAATTGCGCGAGGGAGTCTTCCCAACCCGTCCAGGGCAGGTTCAGCGTGTAGGACTGCCCGGTATAGCGCAGGTCCACACTGAATCGGGTTTGCATGGCGCCGGTGTCGAGGCCTTCCCCGGCAAATTCGTTTTCCGCGAGTTGTAGCAAGCGTTCGAGTTCCCGCTCGATCCGCGCTGTGGGGTCGCGTTCGGTGGAGCGCTGCAAGCTGCGCGAGAACTGCCGGCCCTGGCTCGCCACCGCCATGCCAAGCGCGGACAGCACGCCGGCGTACACCGGCACCATGGCGCGGCGGATGCCCAGGGCTTCGGCGAGTGCGCACACGTGCAGGCCGCCGGCGCCGCCGAAGCTGACAAGCAGGAACTCGCCCGGGTCGTGGCCGCGGTTGACCGAGATGCGGCGGATCGCTTCCACCATGTGTTCATTGGCGATGCGGATGATGCCATGGGCCGTGGCATCCATGCCGAGTCCGATAATTGCCGCAAGGCGTCCCACAGCCTCGCGGGCGAGTTCGATATCGAGTTCCAGCCCTCCCGCGAGCGGGGAACCCGCAGGCAGTCTGCCAAGCAGCAGATTGGCATCGGTGACCGTGGCCCGGGCGCCGCCTTTGCCGTAACACGCCGGGCCCGGGTCGGAACCGGCGGATTCCGGGCCCACCTGAAGCATGCCGCCGGCGTCCACCCAGGCAATCGAGCCGCCGCCCGCGCCGATGGTATGCATGTCCACCATGGGCACCGAAACCGGGAAATCGTCAAGCCGGCCTTCGCTGGTGATGCTGATGGGTCCGTCGAGCAGGGCGACATCGGTGGAAGTGCCGCCCATGTCGAAACTGATCAATCGCCGCTCACCGAGCTGGCGACCCAGATACTCCACCGCCGCCAGACCTCCCGCCGGCCCGGAAAGCAGCAGCTTGACGGCGGAGTCCGCCGCGCCTGCGGCACTGATGGTTTCGCCGCTGGATTGCATGACCTGCAGCGAAGACCCGGGCGGCAGGCGATCGAGCCCGTCCCGCAGGCGGCGCAGATAGCCGCTCACCACCGGCCCGAGGAAGGCATTCAGCCAGGTCGCCATGCCACGCTCGTATTCCTTGTATTCCGGCAATACCCGGGACGAGCGGCAGACGAAAACATCCGGCAACGCCGCTCGAATCGCGGCTTCGATGGCGGCTTCGTGGGCCGGGTCGAGAAAGGAAAACAGCAGGTTGATCGCCACCGATTCCGCGGCGGAATTACCCAGGCTTTCCAGGAGAGCGCTGATGTCTTCCGCATTGAGGGGCTCAATCGTGGAGCCGTCCGCGGCAACCCGCCCGCCGGTCTCAAAACAGAGTTCGGGGGGAACCGGTGTCGGCGTCGGCTCGAATTCGAGGGCATACAGCTCGGGGCGGGTCTGCCGCGCCAGGGTCAGCATGTCGCCAAAGCCCCGATTGGTGACAAAGGCCGTGCGGGCGCCTTTCCTTTGCAGCAGGGCGTTGGTCGCCACAGTGCTGCCATGGACGAGTTGCAATGGCTGCTCGGCCAGACCAAGCTCGGCCAGCCCCTTCAGCACCGCGCGCTCGGGAGCGTCGGGAGTGGAGGGAATCTTGTACACCGACAGTTCGCTTGCGCCGCCGGCGGAGCTGCGCACGCAGAGGAAATCGGTAAAAGTGCCGCCCACGTCGATGCCGATTCGCAGGCTGGGGTTTGCCTTGGACATGGGGCGGCATTATAACTGGGACACCCACTTTCGAGATGGCTCGAGATGGGATACCCATAAATCCCTGGAGCCCGCTTTGCCCGAATTGCCTGAAGTCGAAACCACCCGCCGGGGCGTGTCGCCACATGTGATCCGTCGGGAAATTCTCCGGGTCGTCGTGCGGGAGCCGCGGCTGCGCTGGCCGGTTCCCGAATCCCTGGGGGAAGCGTTGCAGGGGCAGCGGTTCACTTCGGTGGGCAGGCGCGCCAAGTACCTGCTGTTTGCATGTTCCCCGGGGGTGCTGCTCGTGCATCTGGGTATGTCGGGCAACCTGCGGATTGCACCTGCCGAAGAGCCTCCCGGCAAACATGCCCACGTGGACTTCGTGTTCGACAGCGGCAAGGCCCTGCGCTACACCGACCCGCGCCGCTTTGGCAGCCTGCTCTGGCAGCCGGCCGGAACCGGCGAACATCCCCTGCTGCATGATCTGGGCCCGGAGCCGCTGGGCGATCATTTTGACGGCGAATTGCTCTACCGAAAAAGCCGGGGCCGCAGAACCGCGGTGAAACCCTTCATCATGGATTCCCGTATCGTGGTCGGGGTGGGCAATATCTACGCCTGCGAAGCGCTGTTTCTTGCCGGCATCCACCCGGCGCGGGCCTGCGGCAGGATTTCAGCGGCGCGTTACCGGCGGCTCGCCGAGGCAATTCGCGCCGTACTCGGCAAGGCCATCCGCGCCGGCGGCACCACCTTGCGCGATTTCAGCGGCGGCGACGGCAGGCCGGGCTATTTCAGGCAGCAATTGCATGTGTATGGCCGCGGCGGCGAAGAATGCCCCCATTGCCGGGGCAGCTTGCGGGAGCTGCGCCTCGGCCAGCGCGCCACGGTTTTCTGCCCGGCTTGCCAACGCTAGGAGCCTACGGGGCAGGCTCCTGGGAATCTTTTCCGCCAATGGCTTCGGCCACCGCCGGATGCACGAAACGGGAAATGTCGCCGCCATAGGAGGCGATTTCCCGCACCAGGGTGGAGGAGATATAGGAAAGATGTTCCGCCGGGGCGAGGAACACCGTCTCGATATCCGGCGCAAGCACCCGGTTCATCCCCACGAGCTGGAACTCGTATTCGAAGTCGGCCACGGTGCGCAGCCCCCGGAGGATGATATTGGCGCCGCATTCCTCGACGAATTTCGTCAGCAGATTGTCAAAGCTGCGCACTTCCACATTATCCAGATGCCCGAGCACCTCCCGGGCGAGATGCATCCTGGTTTCCACCGACAGCGAATTGGATGTCTTCAGATTGGCGTCCACCACGGCGACGATAATCCCGTCGAACAGGCGCGCAGCGCGCTCCACAAGGTCGCTATGCCCATTGGTAATGGGATTGAAAGTGCCCGGATAAACAGCAATTTTCATGGCGGCGAAGACTGTGGATTCAACGGCATTCTAGCCAATCGCCGAATCGCTAACAAACCGGCTGCCGGTCATTCGCGGCGTACCAGGAAATAGCGCACATCGCCGGCTGTGGCGGTTTTCCAGATGCGCCAATTGCCCGGCAACTGCCGCTCGGTGATATTGGCGTCGGCTTCGAGGTAGACCAGCGCGGGGCGGGCCAGCAGGCCGCTTTGCTCGATGGCTTCGCAGGCCCTGGGCAGCAGGCCGCCGGCGAAGGGCGGGTCGAGGAATACCAGGTCGATGCTGGCGGGCGCCTGCCGCGTCTGGCGCAACCAGTCCCAGGCGGAGCTGTGGCGGATGTCCGCTTTTTCCGCCTGCAGCAGGCGGGCATTTTCCGCCAGCGCCCGGCAGGCGGCGGCATTGCGTTCGATGAGAATCACCCGGGCCGCGCCCCGGGATAATGCTTCGAAGCCCAGGGCGCCGCTGCCGGCAAACAGATCAAGACAGGTCTTGCCGTGAATCTCGTCGCGCAGCCAGTTGAACAGGGTCTCCCGGACCCGGTTCGGCGTGGGTCGCAGGCCGTCCACCGCGGGAAAGCGCAACACGCGGCTGCGCCATTCGCCGCCGATGATGCGTAGCGTGCTGGCGCCTGGTTTTCGCCGTGGTTTCATGCTTGCCGCTGTCTGGGTATTCTCTGAAAAATTTCATCCTTGGAATTTTGCATTGTCGCCAAACAAAAGCTTGGTTTTGTTTGGCTGTGCTGCGCTTTGTTCGCCGGACGGAGGTGGTGATAGCATAGCCCGCCGCCGAATTCGAGGAATTCCCCATGGACAAGACCGCCGCCTCTTCCAGCCCGGAAAAGCCGGCGCCGGGCCGTGGCGGACTGTTCTCGCGTCTGCGGCGGGGCCTGAACAAGACGGGTTCGCGCCTGCGGGAAGGGCTTGCCTCGCTTGCCGGGGGCGCTGGACGGATCGACGAGGAATTGCTCGAAGAAGTCGAAACCCGGCTGCTGTCCGCCGATGTGGGCCTTGAGGCCACCGACGCGGTGATCGAGGGCCTGCGGAAAAAACTCGACCGGCGCCAGCTTGCCGACGCCGACACCTTCGTTGCCGCGCTCAAGGAAGAACTCACCGGCCTGTTGCTGCCTTGCGAACAGGCGCTTTCCATCAGCGCATCCGGGCGGCCTTTCGTCATTCTCATGGTGGGCGTCAATGGCGCCGGCAAGACCACCACCATCGGCAAGCTTGCCCGGCGGCTGCGGGACCAGGGACACTCGGTGATGCTCGCCGCCGGCGACACCTTTCGCGCCGCCGCGGTGGAGCAGTTGCAGGCCTGGGGCGAGCGCAACCGGGTTCCCGTGGTGGCCCAGGCCGCCGGCGCCGACAGCGCGGCGGTGATTTTCGACGCCTGGCGGTCCGCCAGGGCGAAAGGGGTCGATGTGCTGATCGCCGATACCGCGGGCCGCCTGCACACCAGCGACAATCTCATGGGCGAACTCGAGAAGATCGCGCGTGTGCTCGGCAAGCAGGACGCGGACCTTCCCGATGAAATCCTGCTCGTGCTCGACGCCACCACGGGCCAGAACGCGGTCAACCAGGCCGAACGCTTCCATGAGAGCACCCCGCTCACCGGCATTGTGCTGACCAAGCTCGACGGCACCGCCCGGGGCGGCGTGGTATTCGCCATCGCCAGAAAATTCGGCATACCCCTGCGCTTCATCGGCATCGGCGAGCAGGCGGAAGACTTGCGTCCATTCGCCGCCCGGGATTTCGTCGAGGCGCTGTTCAGCGAGTGATTGTGCCCCCCCGGCAAGGCCGCGGAACTTGAAATCAATCGAATTGTCCATATATGACGTAATAATTGGCAATGGTTTTGCGTCCAAGAACTCCGCAAGGTCTTGACATTACTGCGGAAATCACACAAGATTCGCGCCGGTTCGCGAAGCGGCGAAGCCAAGCGGCCCGAAACCGGCGATTTTGCGGAAGCCAAAGCCGAAAAAATCGAGAGCAACCAGAGTATGAGCGCAAGCGCATCCACAGCATTGCAGACGGTCTGGCCGGTCAGCCCCGGAAGGGATCTGACCGCCTATATCGCCAGCGTGAACAATGTCGCCGTGCTGTCTCCCGAGCAGGAGAGCGAGCTCGCCCGGGAGTATTTTTACGAGGACGATGTGGAAGCCGCGCGCCAGCTCGTGCTTGCCCATCTGCGCTTCGTGGTGCATATCGCCAGAACGTACTCCGGCTATGGCCTGTCCCAGGCGGACCTGATTCAGGAAGGCAATGTGGGCCTGATGAAGGCGGTCAAACGCTTTGACCCCAATGTGGGCGTGCGTCTCGTGTCTTTCGCGGTGCATTGGATTCGGGCGGAAATGCACGAGTTCATCCTGCGCAACTGGCGCATCGTCAAGATTGCCACCACCAAGGCCCAGCGCAAGCTGTTCTTCAATCTGCGCTCCTCCAAGAAACAGCTCGGCTGGCTCAATAACGACGAAGCCCAGGCCCTTGCCGAGGACCTTGGCGTCGACGCGAAAGTGGTCAGACAGATGGAAGGGCGCATGAGCGCCTATGACCGCTCCTTCGACGCCGATCCGGAAAACTCCGACGACGATGACTACCGGGCGCCGGCGAATTATCTTGAGGACCAGGGCGCCGACCCGGCGATTCAGCTCGAAGAGTCGGAATGGGAGGAGGTTTCCGGCGCATCCCTGCGCAACGCCATCTCCCGGCTCGATGATCGCAGCCGCGACATTCTGCAAAAGCGCTGGTTCTTCGATGACGCCAAATCAACCCTGCACGATCTCGCCGCGGAGTACGGCATTTCCGCCGAACGCGTGCGGCAAATCGAGAAGGACGCCATGAACAAGATCAAGGCGCAGTTGTCCGCCTGATCTCCCGCAACCCCATCAGTCGCGCCGGAAGGTCGGCTTCCGGGACGGGCCGCACCGGAACATGAACCATCTCCTGCTGCTATTCGCCGCCGGCAACGGATTTCTCGCTGTCGCACTCGGCGCATTCGGCGCCCATGGCCTGCAGGCGCGACTCAGCGCGGAACTCATGGACACCTTCCAGACCGCTGTGCAATACCATTTCTATCATGCGCTGGCCCTGCTCGGCGTCGCCCTGCTCAGCCTGCAATTTCCCTCCGCCGCACTGCCCCGGGCGAGCGGCTACCTGTTCCTCGCCGGCATCGTGCTGTTTTCCGGCAGCCTGTACGTGCTGGCGCTCACCGGCATTCGCTGGCTCGGCGCGATCACTCCCATCGGCGGGCTCGCCTTTCTCGCCGGCTGGCTGTGTCTTGGCGTTTTCGCGCTGAACCGGTGATTGCTCCGGGAATGAGTCGGCCGGCATGGAACTGACCGTAAACGGCGAAACCCGGCAACTGACGCAGCCGCTTTCGGTGGCGCAGCTTGTGGCCGAACTCGGCATGGCGGAGCGCAGGATCGCGCTGGAGCTGAACGGCGAAATCCTGCCCCGCAGCGAATTCGGGCAAACCCTGCTCGCCGGCGGTGATACACTGGAAATCGTTCAGGCAATCGGAGGAGGCTGACATCAACACCATGATCCAGGCTGCGGATGACCCCCTGCTGATTGCGGGGCGCAGCTACCAGTCCCGGCTGATCATAGGCAGCGGCAAGTATCGCGATTTCGAGCAGAACCGCGCTGCCCTGGAAGCCAGCGGCGCGGAAATCCTCACCGTGGCCATTCGCCGCGTCAATCTCGGCCAGCAAAGCGGCGAACCGAGCCTGCTTGATGTCATTTCTCCCGAGCGCTACACGATTCTTCCCAATACCGCGGGCTGCTACAACGCCGAAGACGCGGTGCGCACCTGCAAGATGGCCCGGGAACTCCTCAATGGCCACAGGCTCGTCAAGCTCGAAGTGCTCGGCGACCGGAAAACCCTGTTTCCCAACGTCACCGAAACGCTCAAGGCGGCGCGCACGCTGGTGGCGGACGGCTTCGACGTGATGGTCTACACCAGCGACGACCCGCTGGTGGCGAAGGAGCTTGAGGAAATCGGCTGTGTTTCGGTGATGCCGCTTGGCGCGCCCATCGGCTCGGGGCTCGGCATCCGCAATCCCTACAATATCCGCATGATTCTGGAGAACGCCACCACGCCGATCATCGTCGACGCCGGTGTCGGAACCGCCTCCGACGCCAGCATCGCCATGGAACTCGGCTGCGCCGGCGTGCTGATGAATACCGCCATCGCCGAAGCCCGGCATCCGGTGCTCATGGCGTCGGCGATGAACAAGGCGGTGGCGGCGGGCCGGGAAGCCTTTCTTGCCGGCCGCATGCCGCGCAGGCTGTACGCCAGCGCCTCGTCGCCGGCAGCCGGAACTTTCTTTCCGCCTCTGTGAGCGCGCCCGATTCCATGCCGGCAACCCGGCCGGTTCGCAGCTACGTGATTCGCTCCGGACGCATCACCGGCGGCCAGCGCCGGGCGCTTGAGCGGCACTCCGCAAAATACGTGGTCCGCTTTCAGCCCGCCCCCCTGGCAGTCGATCAACTTTTCCCCGAGAAACAGCCGCTGACGGTGGAGATCGGCTTCGGTTCCGGCGAATCCCTGCTGCAGATGGCCCGGGAGCAGCCGGGGACCAATTTTCTCGGCATAGATGTCTACCAGCCCGGCGCGGGACGGGTGCTGCAGGGCATTGTGGAACACGGCCTGGGCAATATCCGGCTCATCTGCCATGACGCGGTGGAAGTGTTTCGCGACAATCTTGCCGAAGAGTGTATCGACCGCGTGCTCATCCTGTTTCCCGACCCCTGGCCGCGCAAGCGCCACCACAAGCGCCGCCTGGTGCAGGACGAATTCATGCAACTCGTGCTCAGCCGGCTGAAGCCCGGCGGGAAAGTCCACCTCGCCACCGATTGGCCGCCCTATCTCGAATCGATGATGGCGGTCATGGACGCGATTCCGGGATTCCGCAATTGTCTCGGCGAAGGCTGCCGGGAAGAGCCGGCAAGACCCATCACGCGCTTTGAACTGCGCGGCAGGCGGCTTGGGCACGAGGTGCGGGATCTGCTGTACCGCAAGGCGCCCTCATGACGCAGCCGCCGAGAGACCGGCTTTACGCCGGCAACATGCTGCCCGGCGACTTCGTATTCGACGAAAAGGTGGCGGCGGTCTTCGATGACATGATCCACCGTTCGGTCCCCGGCTACACAACCATAATCGCCATGAGCGCTTCCCTGGCGGAGAAGCATTATCAGCCGGGAACGCGCATCTATGATCTCGGTTGCAGCCTTGGCGCCGCGAGTCTCGCCATTGCCCGGCGCATGGCAGGCCAGTCCTGCGAAATCATCGCCGTGGACAACTCCCGACCCATGCTCGATGCCCTCGAAGCGCGTCTCGCCAGTCTCGGCGGCGGCCCGGTGCGATGCCGCCACGAAGATATCCGCGAATGCGAAATCGCCGGGGCTTCGGTGGTGATACTCAACTTCACCCTGCAGTTCATCGATCCCGGAGACCGGGAGCCACTGCTGCGCCGCATTTACCAGGGCATGAAGGAAGGCGGTGTGCTGGTCCTGTCGGAAAAGATACTGGTGGATGATCCGCGGCTCGATGCCCTGTACATCGACATGTATCACGAATTCAAGCAGGACATGGGCTACAGCGAGCTGGAAATCAGCCGCAAGCGCGGGGCATTGGAAAAGGTGCTGCTGCCGGAAAGCCTCGGCGCGCACAGGGCCCGGCTGGCGGGGGCGGGATTTGCCCCGGTGGAGCCCTGGTTCCAGTGCTTCAACTTCGCATCCCTGATGGCGTTCAAACCGGATTCTCGATGAACGCCACTTTCGTCATTCCGCGCGGAGAGCGGCGCAGTCGCAAAATCTCATTGGCGATTCCATGAACTACCAGAGTCTGCTCGACAAACTCCAGGGAACCTCGCTGGCGGGGCTGGCGGACTTGCTCTCCCGGGAAAGCCTGGACCGAATCCGCCACGGAGATTTCCGCCGCTGGCGAAAACTCGTCGGGCAATTGCCGCGAATCACGCCTTCCCGCGTGGATTTCAGCGATGGCGTGCGCATCGGCGGCGCGGCGGATTGCGACGAAGCCACCATAGACGAACTGCGCAGTCGCCTCAAGGCATTCCTCCCCTGGCGCAAGGGGCCCTTTGAAGTTTTCGGCATCGCCATAGACAGCGAATGGCGCAGCGATATGAAGTGGGCCCGGCTCGACGGCCGGATCGCATCCCTGGCGGGGCGGCGGGCGCTCGATGTGGGCTGCGGCAACGGCTATTACTGCTTCCGCATGCTTGGCCGGCAGGCCGCCCAGGTGATCGGCATCGACCAGCACATTCCCTATGTCATGCAATTCCACGCCCTGAAAAGCTTCGCGCCCGGGGCGAATTGCCACGTGCTGCCCATGGCCTTTGCCCGTTTTCCCGCCAACAGCGAATATTTTGATACGGCCTTTTCCATGGGTGTCCTGTATCACGTCCGCTCGCCGCTCGATCATTTGCTGCAATTGCGCGAAAGTCTGCGCCCCGGCGGCGAGCTGGTGCTGGAAACCCTGTACGTGGAAGGCGGCGAAGGCTACAGCCTGACGCCGGCGGAACGCTACGCGCGGATGCCCAGGGTCTGGTTTCTGCCTTCATTGGCAACCTTGGAAAGATGGCTGCAACGCTGCGGATTTGAGGAAATCGAATTGCTCGACCGCAGCGTCACCACGCCGCGGGAGCAGCGCGGGACCGAATGGATGCCTTTTGATTCGCTGGATGAGGCGCTGGACGGGAAAGACCCATCGCGGACCATTGAGGGCTACCCGGCGCCGGCCCGGGCGCTGCTGACCGCCCGGCGGCCGGAGTAGGGGAAGCTACTTGATCTTCGCTTCCTTGTAGACGACGTGCTTGCGAACCACCGGATCGAACTTGCGGATTTCGATCTTGTCGGGAGTGGTGCGCTTGTTCTTGTCGGTGGTGTAGTAATGCCCGGTGCCGGCGCTGGAAACCAGCTTGATCTTCTCTCTCATACCCGTATTCTCATATTTTGTAACCGCGCCCGCGAACGTCGCTGAGCACCTTGTCGATGCCGTTCTTGTCGATGATGCGCATGCCCTTGGTGGACACCCGCAGCTTGACGAAACGCTTTTCCGACTCGACCCAGAAGCGGTGGCTCTGGATGTTCGGCAGAAAGCGGCGCTTGGTCTTGTTCTGGGCGTGGGAAACATTGTTCCCAACCCTCGGCCGCTTGCCGGTAACCATGCAGACCCGTGCCATTTCGCTTTCCTCTGAAAACCGAAGCCGCCAGCCCGGAGACCAGCCACCTCGAAAAGCCGCGTTTTATACCAGAACAAACCCCTCGCAGGCAAGCTATTTCCGCTTGCCTACATCAACCCCCGTTCCGCGAGGGAGACCACCTGGCTGCTGCCGACGATGAAATGATCGAGGACGCGGACGTCGATGGTTTCCAGGGCCACCCGCAGCTTGCGGGTGATGGCGACATCGGCCTGGCTGGGTTCGGCGATGCCGGAAGGGTGGTTGTGGGCCAGGATTACCGCCGCGGCATTGTAGGAAAGACAGCGTTCGACGACTTCCCGGGGATAGACCGCTGCGCCGTTGATGGTGCCCTGGAAAAGTTCGTCGAGCCGGAGAATGTGATGCTGGTTGGTGAGGAAGATGCAACTGAAAATCTCGTTCTTGCAGTAGCGGAAGCGCGCCCGCAAATACTCCCGGGTGGCGTGGGAACCCTTCAGCACGTCGCGCTTGCACATGTCGGCGTACAACTGGCGGTGACCGAGTTCGCGCAGGGCGGCAAGACTGGCGGCCTTGGCCGGCCCGATTCCGGGCACTTCGGAAATTTGTCCGATATCGGCGGACAATACGCCGGCGATCCCATCGAAGCGGCGCAGCATATCCCGCGCCAGGTCGAGGGCGGACCTGCCCGCGCCGCCGCTGCCGAGCAGCAGCGCCACGAGTTCCGCGTCGCTGAGATGCTTGGCGCCCAGGTCAAAAAGCCTTTCCCGCGGGCGTTCCATTTCCGGCCAGTTCTTGATCGTCATCATGGCTCCCGTTTTGTCCGATGCGATGTGCTTGTTCGCGTTGCGGAAAAAGCATAGTCAGTTTTTGGCAAATGGCACTGTTTGGCGGCACTTCTCATTCCGGCTTCGAGCGCTCCCGCATTCGTCATTCTGCGCATGGCGAAGCGAAGTCGCAGAATGACAGGGCGGTGTGCGGCTGAAATTGCTTCAGCCGGGGCTTGCTGCTAGTCTAGCCGACTCTTCCAGCCAAGCCTCTGGGAAGTCGCGCCCGGATATGCCCGCCCTGACCAACAAGCGCATTCTGCTGGGCATCACCGGCGGAATCGCCGCGTACAAGTGCGCGGAATTGTCCCGGCTGTTCAGCAAGGCCGGGGCGGAAGTCCGCGTGGTCATGACCCGGGCGGCCCGGGAGTTCGTCACGCCGCTGACCATGCAGGCCCTCACCGGCAACCGGGTGCATCTCGACCTGCTCGACACCGAAGCCGAAGCCGCCATGGGGCATATCGAACTCGCCCGCTGGGCCGATCTGGTGCTTGTGGCGCCGGCCAGCGCGGACTTTCTTGCCCGCTGCGCCCAGGGGCGGGCCGACGACCTGCTGTCCACCTTGCTGCTGGCCACTTCGGCGCCGGTGGCCATCGCGCCGGCGATGAACCAGGGCATGTGGTCCGACCCGGGCACACAGCGGAATCTGACCGATGTTCGCAATCGGGGAGTGCTGGTATTCGGCCCCGCCGAGGGCGATCAGGCCTGTGGCGACGTGGGGCCCGGACGCATGCTCGAGCCTGCCGACCTGCTTGCTTCCTGCGCCGAATTGTTTGCCGGAGAACCCCTCGCGGGGCGGCGGCTGCTCATCACCGGCGGCCCCACCCGGGAAGCCATCGACCCGGTGCGCTTCCTGAGCAACCACAGTTCCGGGAAGATGGCCCATGCCCTGGCGGCGGAAGCCGCGGCCGCCGGCGCCCGGGTCACGCTGGTAAGCGGACCCGTGGCCCTGCCGAAGCCGGATCGGGTTAGCCGGATCGATGTCACCAGCGCCCGGGAAATGCGCGCGGCGGTCATGGAACGTATCGCCGACGCCGACGCATTCATCGGCGTGGCGGCGGTGGCGGACTACCGCCCGGCAGAGGTTGCCCAGGGCAAGATCAAGAAAGACAGCGAGAGCATGACCATCGAGCTGCGGCGCAATCCCGACATCATCAGCGAGGTCGCCGGGCTTGCGGAGCGACCCCTGGTGGTGGGATTCGCCGCGGAAACCGGCAATGTCATCGCCCATGGCCGGGACAAACGCAAACGCAAGAATCTGGACTTGCTGTTCGCCAATCACGCCACGGAAACCTTCAACAGCGACGAGGTCGCGGCCACCGCGATTTCCGCCGACGGCGAAATCGAAATCCCCCGCGCCCGCAAGGAAGCCGTGGCGCGAAAAATGCTCGAACTGATCGCCGCCCGCTTGCCGGATACAAGCAGCCAGGCATGACTAGCGCGCTGTCAAGCCCTGCTCCGGTCCCGCCGGAGATTTTCCGGGCCTACGATATCCGCGGCGTTGCCGGCGAACAGCTCAATCCGGCGCTCGTGGGCCGCATCGGCCGGGCCATTGGCAGCGAGGCGCTTGCCCGGGGGATCGACTCGCTGCTCACCGCCCGGGACGGTCGCCTCTCCAGCCCGGAATTGTTCGCGGCGCTTGCCGAAGGCATCCGCGCGACCGGCTGCCATGTCATCGACCTTGGCATTGCGCCGACGCCGGTGCTGTATTTCGCCACCCACACCACGGATTTCGATTCCGGCGTGATGCTCACCGCAAGCCACAATCCCGCCGACTACAACGGCATGAAGCTCGTATTCCGCCGCGCCAGCCTCAGCGCCGGCGAAATTCAACAGATTCGCGCGCGCACCGAGCGGGAGGATTTCGCCCGGGGAAACGGAAGCCTGCGGGAACTGCCGATTGTTGAAGACTATCTGGCCCGAATCGCCGGCGAACTACGATTCCGGCGGCGGCTGAAAGTCGTCATAGACTGCGCCAATGCCGTCCCCGCGGTGGTGGCCCCGGAGCTGTTCGCAAGACTTTCCTGCGAGGTGGTTGCCCTGCACACCAAGCTTGACGGCAATTTCCCCAATCACCATCCGGACCCTACCGTGGCCGGGAATCTCGCGGAATTGCGGGAGGCGGTGGTGAGGCACGGGGCCGATCTCGGCATCTCCTTCGACGGCGACGGCGACCGCCTCGGGCTCGTGGATGAAACCGGCGCCATCATCGAAGCCGAATCGATCCTGAAATTGCTCGCCGAAGACATTGTGCCCCGCTATCCCGGCGCGAAAATCGTGTTTGACATCAAGTGCGGCGCCCGCCTGCCCCGACGCATTCGCGAACTCGGCGGAGAACCCTGCATGCGCCGCTCGGGCCACTCCTTCATGAAGCTGGCCATGCGGGAAACCGGAGCGCCACTCGGCGGGGAGTTGTCCGCCCATATCTTCATCAAGGATCGCTGGTTCGGTTTCGATGACGGGGTGTACGCCGCCGCCCGGGTCGCGGAACTGCTTTCACTCGGCGCGGAGCCGGCGAGCAAGGTTTTTGACCCTGGCGCGGAAGGCCATCGCACCGCAGAATTGCGGATACCCGCGCCGGACCCGGCCAAGTTCGATCTGATGGAGCGGATCATCGAACTCGCCGACTTCAAACAGGCGGAAATTATCAAAATCGACGGGCTGCGCGTAGAATACGCCGACGGCTGGGGCCTGATCCGCGCTTCCAACACGACGCCGGCCCTGCTGTGCCGCTTCGAGGCGGACTCGAAACAGCGGCTGGCGGTGATTCAGGCGCAGTTCCGGGAGTTGATCCTGGCCGCCGACAGCTCGCTCAAGCCGCCTTTTTGACCGGTTCATCCACCAAGCAATGAAAGCCGCGCCATGTCCCTGAGCATCAACCGGGCCCGCACCATCGCCAGAATCCTGACGGAGTCGCTGCCCTACATTCAGAAATTCGCCGGCCACACCGTGGTGGTGAAATATGGCGGCAACGCCATGGTGGACGAAGCCCTCAAGCAGAGCTTCGCCACCGATGTGGTGCTGATGAAACTGGTCGGGATTCATCCGGTGATCGTCCACGGCGGCGGCCCCCAGATCGGCAAGCTGCTTGCGGAACTCAATATCGAATCGCGCTTTGTGGATGGCCTGCGGGTCACCGACAGCCGCACCATGGACGTGGTGGAAATGGTGCTCGGCGGCCAGGTCAACAAGGAAATCGTGAGCCTGCTCAACCGGCACCGGGGCAAGGCGGTGGGCATCAGCGGCAAGGACGGCAATCTGATCCGGGCGCGCCGGCTCAAGGCGCGCGGCGGCGATGAGGACAGCGAGTTCATCGATCTCGGCCAGGTGGGGGAGATCGTTTCCATCGATACCCGGGTGCTGGAAATGATGAAGGCCAGCGATTTCATCCCGGTGATCGCCCCGGTGGGCACCGACGGGAACGGCGTCAGCTACAATATCAACGCCGACTCGGTGGCCGGCTCCATCGCCGGCGTGCTCGGCGCCGAAAAGCTCATCCTGCTCACCAATGTGGCCGGGGTCCAGGACCGCGACGGCAAGGTGCTCACCGGCCTCAGCGTTCAGCAGGTGGAAGAGCTCGCGACCACCGGCATTCTCAGCGGCGGCATGTTGCCCAAGGTGGAGTGCGCCCTGGACGCCCTGCGTTCCGGGGTGCGCAGCGCCCATATCATCGATGGCCGCGTGGAACACGCCCTGTTGCTGGAAATCTTCACCGACGAGGGCGTGGGTACGCTGATTGGCGGCTGAGGGATGCGCGGGTCGCCCATGCGCTGTGGAGTTGCTGGATTTGGCGGGTCATCCCGGGAAGATGACTCCGCCGCCCGAACAAGTCGCTGTGACAGTTCAAGACTCATACCCCGAACTGTTCCCGATAGGCCCGCACCGCCCCGGCGTGGGCCTGCAAGCCGGAGTCGGCATGGAATTCGAGATACTCGATGACATCCTGCAGGCCGACCACATTGATGACCCGGGTCCGATATTCCTCCTCGATTTCGGCAATTGCCGAGGTCGCTCCCCTGCCGCGCTCCCGCCGGTCCAGGGCGATGAGGATTCCCGCCAGCTCCGCGCCGTGGCCGTGAATGATCCCGGCGGCCTCGCGCACCGCCGTCCCCGCGGTAATGACGTCGTCCACGAGCAATACCCGCCCCGCGAGTTCCGCGCCCACGAGCACTCCGCCTTCGCCGTGGTCCTTGACTTCCTTGCGATTGAAGCACCAGGCGGCGTCGCGGTGGAAATCCCGGTGCAGGGCCATGGCGGTGGCGGCAACCAGCGGGATTCCCTTGTAGGCCGGGCCGAACAGCGTATCGAAACCAACTCCGGAATGGACGATGGCCATGGCGTAACTGTTGGCGAGAAAGTCCAGCCGGGCGCCGGTATTGAACAGCCCGGCATTGAAGAAATAGGGGCTGACCCGGCCCGACTTGAGCGTGAAGCTGCCGAAGCGGAGGATGCCGTGTTCGATGACGAAGCGGAGGAAGTCGCGCTGAAAATCCCGCATGGGGCAAATTCTACTCTGCGAGCGCCTGGCGCTGGCAGGCAATCAGGCTGGCGATTCCCGCTTCGGCGAGATCGAGCATTTCATTGAGTTGCTCCCTGCTGAAATCGCCCTGCTCCGCGGTGCCCTGGACTTCGATCAGGCCGCCGTTTTCGGTCATTGCCACATTGAGGTCGGTGTCCGCCGCGGAATCTTCGGCGTAGTCGAGGTCGAGCAGGGCCCGGCCTTCCCGCAGGCCCACGGAAACCGCCGCCACGAGTTGCTTGAGCGGATTCTCCCTGATCCGCCTTTTGTCGAGCATGTGCTCCAGGGCGTCCACGAGGGCCACGCAGGCGCCGGTAATGGCGGCGGTGCGGGTGCCGCCATCGGCCTGGATCACGTCACAGTCGATCTTGATGCTGTGCTCCCCGAGCCGGGACATGTCCACCGCGGCGCGCAGGGAGCGGCCGATGAGGCGCTGGATTTCCATGGTCCTGCCGCCTTGCCGCCCCCGGCTGGCCTCACGGTCCATGCGGCTGCCGGTGGCCCGCGGCAACATGCCGTATTCCGCGGTGATCCAGCCCCGCCCGCTGCCGCGCAGGAAGTGCGGCACCGAGGATTCCACGCTGGCGGTGCAAAGCACCCTGGTGGCGCCGAATTCGGCAAGCACCGAGCCCTCGGCGTGCCGGGTCCAGCGCCGCGTGAGCGTCACCGGGCGCAGTTGTCCGGCGGTTCTGCCGTCCGCCCGCAAGGCATCGTTCATGGGGATGGGTCCCGGCCTGGAATTGCGCGCATTATCCTGCAAGCCATCCGCATTTGCGAACGGCACAGGCCCCAGGGCGCAGTGCCTGCCACCCGTCATTCCGCGCGAAGTCGCAGAATCTGCCGACCTCAGGTTTCATTTGCTGAATCCCCCATTCGCCTCGCGCTAGAATAGGCGCGCCCGCCACCAGTAAGGAATGATTCATGTTGAGCATGACGGCATTTTGCCGCAAACAGGCCGAACTCGAACAGGGGGCCCTGGTTTGGGAAATCCGTTCGGTCAATCACCGCTATCTGGAAACGGCTTTCCGTCTGCCGGAGGCGTTTCGCGGCCTGGAAATGACGATTCGCAAAACCCTGCGCAGCCGGATGAAGCGCGGCAAGGTGGATTGCACCCTGCGCTTCCGGGAATCCGGGGCCGCCAGCGGCGAACTGCGCATCAATTCCCGGGTGCTGACGAATCTCGCCCGGGCCAGCGAAAAGCTGCACGACCACTACGGCGACTCCCGGCTGCCCTCCAGCCTCGACGTTCTGCGCTGGCCGGGTGTCATCGAGGAAGAACCCGCGGAAGACAGCGCGCTCGAGCAGGCGGCGCTCGCCCTGTTCAATGGCGCCCTCGATGAGTTTCTCGCCAGCCGCGCCCGGGAGGGCGATGAGATTGAAGCCGTAATCCGCGAGCGGGTGGTGTCGATCCGGGAAATCCTCGCCGGCATCCGCGGCGCGCTGCCCGCGTTGCTGGCCGCCCAGCGCCAGAATCTGCTCGATACCATCGCGGAGCTGAAAGTCGATCTGGATGCCGGGCGCATCGAACAGGAAGTCGCCCTGCTCGTGCAGAAGGCCGACATCGCCGAAGAACTCGACCGCCTCGACGCCCACGTCAACGAACTCGAGCGCCTGCTCGGGGCTGCCGAACCCACCGGGCGGCAACTCGATTTCCTGATGCAGGAACTGATGCGCGAAGCCAACACCATCTGCTCCAAGTCCGCCGCCATTGAAACCACCCGCAACGCCCTCGATCTGAAAGCGCTGATCGAGCAGATCCGGGAACAGGTGCAGAACCTTGAATAGCGGCTCGCTGTACATCGTCACCGCGCCTTCCGGGGCAGGCAAGACGAGCCTAGTGCGGGAACTCGTCAAGGGCGACGATTCCCTGCGAATTTCGGTATCCCACACCACCCGGCCCAGGCGCGACGGCGAGCGCGACGGCATCGATTACTTCTTCGTGGAGCGCGAGGAATTCCAGCGCAAGCTCGAAGCAGGCGCCTTCCTCGAACATGCCGAGGTCTACGGCCACCACTACGGCACCTCCCGGAACTGGGTCAACCGGCAGCGCCAACAGGGCATCGACGTTATCCTGGAAATCGACTGGCAAGGCGCCGACCAGGTGCGCAGGCTCGACCCCGGCGCCTGCTCCATTTTCATACTGCCGCCATCGGTGGCGACCCTGCGCCAGCGCCTCGAAACCCGCGCCCTCGATGACGCCGACACCATCGAAAAACGCATGCAACAGGCCCACCGGGAAATCGCCCAGGGCGAAAAATCCGACTACCTCGTATTCAACAGGGAATTCGAGCGGGCCCTCGCCGACATCCGCGCCATCATCCGCTCCCGCCGCCTCCGCCGCGGAGAGCAGATGGACCGCTATGCCAAGTTGCTGCGCTCGGTCTGACCAGAAGACCCGGGAACATTAGTTTTGCAGCAATTCTCGTTATGGCAGTGGGCGCGCCCGCATCAGTCATCCCGCGCGCAGGCGCGGGATCTCATTGCGTGGCCACTGCAAGAGATTCTGCGACTGCGCTTCGCTTCGCGCGGAATGACATGAAGCTTGGAGCGCCATAATGAGAATTGCTGGTAGTTTTGTCTGAAATGTGCATCCGGGCGTCGAATCCAGTAAAATCGGCGGCCCGTTGGGAGCTATTTCCCTGGAAACCGGAAGGCAGATCAAATGGCGCGTATTACGGTAGAAGATTGTCTCGACAAGGTGGACAACCGCTTTGAGCTCGTGATGGTGGCGAGCAAGCGGGCGCGGCAGTTGCAGACTGCCGGGAAGGACCCGCTGGTGGCCGAGGACAACGACAAGCCCACGGTGCTTGCCCTGCGGGAGATCGCCCAGGGGCTGGTGGGGCCGGAGATTCTCACCGCAAAGCCCGAGCCGGAAGTGATGATGGAAGAGATCGAGCAGGAAATGGAAATCATGCTGGAACAGCCCGAACTCGCCGCTCCGCCGCCGGAAGCCGAGGAATAGCCCGGGAGACCGCGTCACAGGCGCGCATCAAGAGATCACCGCGGTTGACAGCCCCGCAGATTGAAAATATCGACTCCCTGGCGGAAGGCCTGTCGGGCTATCTGGAAAGGCCGCAAGTCAACCATGTGCGGCGCGCCTACTACTACGCCGAGCAGGCCCACGAGGGCCAGATGCGCCGCACAGGCGACCCCTACATCACCCATCCGCTCCAGGTGGCGGGCATTCTCAGCCGCATGCACATGGACCATCAGTCGCTGATGGCCGCCATGCTGCACGATGTCATCGAAGACACCGGCATCACCAAGACCGCCATCAAGACCCAGTTCGGCAACACCGTGGCGGAGATGGTGGACGGGGTCAGCAAGCTGAGCCGGATCAAGTTCGGCTCCCAGGCCGAAGCCCAGGCCGAGAATTTCCAGAAAATGGCCATGGCCATGTCGCGCGATCTTCGCGTCATCATGGTGAAGCTCGCCGACCGTCTCCACAACATGCGCACCATCAAGGTGCTGCCGCCGGACAAGCGCCGCCGCATTGCCCGGGAAACCCTGGAAATCTACGCCCCCATCGCCAATCGCCTTGGCATGAACGACATGCGCATCGAATTCGAGGACCTCGCCTTCGAGGCGATCTACCCGCTGCGTTTCCGCCGCATCGGCGCCGCCGTGCGCCAGGTGCGCGGCAACCGCAAGGAAGTCGTGACCCGGATCCAGACCTCGCTGGAAGCCTGTCTCGAAAGGGAAGGGCTGCCGGGGCGGACCATCGGCCGGGAAAAACACCTGTACAGCATCTACGACAAGATGCGCAGCAAGCGCAAATCCTTCCGCGAGATCATGGACGTTTACGCCTTCCGCATCGTGGTGGACCGGGTGGATACCTGCTACCGCGTGCTCGGCGCGGTGCACAGCCTGTACAAGCCCGTGCCGGGGCGCTTCAAGGACTATATCGCCATTCCCAAGGCCAATGGCTACCAGTCGCTGCACACCACCCTGTTCGGCATGCACGGCCTGCCGATTGAAATCCAGATCCGCACCGAGGAAATGGAAGCCATGGCCAATAACGGCATTGCCGCCCACTGGCTGTACAAATCCAGCGAGGAACTGCCGAGCAATGCCCACGTCCGGGCCCGGGAGTGGGTGAACGGCCTGCTGGAAATGCAGCAGAACGCGGGCAATTCGCTGGAATTCATCGAGAACGTGAAGATCGACCTGTTCCCCGACGAAATTTACGTGTTCACCCCCAAAGGCGAGATTTTCGAGCTGCCGGTGGGATCGACGCCGGTGGATTTCGCCTATGCCATCCACACCGATATCGGCAGCACCTGCGTGGCCTGCCGCATCGAGCGCCGCCTCGCGCCGCTGAGCGAAGCGCTGGAAAGCGGGCAGACCGTGGAAATCCTCACCGCGCCGGGCCACAAGCCGAATCCCGCCTGGCTCGGATTCGTGGTCACCGCCAAGGCGCGCACGGGAATCCGCCACTTTCTCAAGAAGCAGAAGCAATCCGAATCCACCGCTCTTGGCCGGCGCCTGCTCACCAAGGCCCTGGCGAGCTTCGGCGCGAGCCTCGACAAGCTTTCCCGGGAAGCCGTTTCCAGCCTGCTCGAACAACTGCGGCTCGATTCGGTGAATCGCCTGTTCGAGGAAATCGGGCTGGGCAACCGCATGTCCCATACCATGGCCCAGCGTCTCATCGACCTGAACGAAAATCCCACCGGCGCCGGCGTGGGCGGCAATCTGCTCGTGCGCGACGCCCAGAGCTCGGTAATGAACTACGCCCGCTGCTGCAATCCCATCCCCGGCGACCGCATCGTCGGCTATATCAGCTCGGAGCGGGGCATGGTGATCCACACCGACGACTGCAACAACATCTCCGAATTGCGGGCCAATCGTGAAAAATGGGTGGAAGTGGACTGGGATCCGGAAATCCAGGGCGAATTCACCGTGGAAGTGCGGGTGGAACTCGAACACCAGCGCGGCATCATCGCCACCCTGGCCACCGCCATCACCGGCGCCGAAGCGAATATCGAAAAGATCACCACCGCCGAGCGGGACGCCCACTTCAGCATCGTCAACCTGCTGATCAATGTGAGGAACCGGGTGCATCTCGCCCGGGTGATGCGCAAGATCCGCATGGTCAAGGCGGTCACCCGGGTCACCCGGGTCAAGTCGCGCAAGGCGCGCAAGCCACCCGTCCGCACGGATAACATCGTTCACTAGGAGTCGGCGAGCCATGCCGGAATCACAAGTCATCCAGACGGACAAAGCCCCTTCCGCGATAGGCCCCTACTCCCAGGCGGTGCGCCAGGGTTCGCTGGTGTTTCTTTCCGGCCAGGTGCCGCTGGACCCGGCGAGCATGAAGCTTGTGGAAGGCGGCATTGCGGAGCAGACCGAACAGGTCTTCGACAATCTCGCAGCCGTGGCGCAGGCGGCGGGAACCAGCCTCGACCAGGCCCTGCGGATGACGATTCATCTCACGGACCTCGGCAATTTCAAGGTCGTCAACGAAATCATGGCCCGGCGTCTCGCGGCGCCGTACCCGGCCCGGGTCACCATCGGCGTTGCCGCGCTGCCGGCCAATGCCATGGTGGAGATCGACGCGATTCTGGCGGCGGGTTCCTGAAACCCCAAACCCATGCAGCCATGACCGGCCCGCCGCTGGACCAGATTCCCGTTGACCGGCTGGAAGGCATCGGCCCTAAGATCAAGGCGCGGCTTGCGGACCTTGGCATTGCCAGCGTCCAGGACCTGCTGTTCCACCTGCCGTTCCGCTACGAGGACCGAACCCGCATCACCCCCATCCGGCAGGCTATGGTGGGCGACTGCGTCCAGATTCAGGGCAGGATTGTCGACAGCGGCGTGGAGGCCGGCCGCCGGGGCCGTAGCCTGCGCTGCCTGCTGCGGGACGATTCCGGCATGCTCAGCCTGCGCTTCTACCACTTCAACCGCTTCCAACAGCAAAAACTCATTGGCGGCGCCCTCGTGCGCTGTTTCGGCGAAGTGCGCTACGGCCGCAGCGGCCTGGAGATGTATCACCCGGAGTATCGCGTGCTGTCCAGCGAAGACGCGCGGGTGCCCGATACCCTGACGCCGGTGTATTCCTCCGTGGAAGGCATTCACCAGCAGCGCATGCGCGGTTTCGTGCAGCAAGCCCTCGCCCTGCTCGCCGGTTCCGGGAAGCTGCCGGAACTCCTGCCGGAGTCGCTGCTCGGCGACTTTGACGGTATCGATCTTGCCGAATCGGTCCGCCTGCTCCACGAGCCGCCGCCGGACATCAAGCTCGACTATACCGGCCGCAGCGAGAACAGCCCGGCGCGGCGGCGGCTGGCTTTCGAGGAACTGCTCGCCCACCGGCTGTGCATGCGCCGCCTCAAGCTCGACGCCGTCGCCCTGCCGTCGCCGCGCTTCAGCATCAAACAGGAATTGCCCAGACGATTCGCCGATTTGCTGCCCTTCCAGCTTACCGGCGCCCAGCGCCGGGTCTACCGGGAAATCCGGCGGGACCTGGCGCGGGAGGCGCCCATGATGCGCCTGCTCCAGGGCGATGTGGGTTCGGGCAAGACCGTGGTGGCCGCGCTCGGCGCCCTGCTTGCCATCGAATCGGGCTTTCAGGCCTGCCTCATGGCGCCGACGGAAATCCTCGCCGAACAGCATTTGCAGACCTTTCTTCCCTGGTTCGAGGCCCTGCAACTGCCCCTTGGCTGGCTCAGCGGGAAAACCCGGGGCAAGGCCCGGGACGAAGTATTGCAGGCGCTTGCCTCGGGGGAATGCAAGCTGCTCATCGGCACCCACGCGGTTTTTCAGGAACAGGTGCAATTCCAGCGGCTCGGGCTGGTCATCGTCGATGAGCAGCATCGTTTCGGCGTACACCAGCGGCTTGCCCTGCGGGAAAAGGCCGGCGCCTTGCGCGCCCACCAGCTTGTGATGACGGCCACGCCCATCCCCCGGACCCTGGCCATGAGCGCTTACGCCGATCTCGACAGTTCGCTCATCGATGAACTGCCTCCCGGGCGCAGGCCGGTGAATACCGTGGTTCACTCCAATTCCCGGCGCAATGCAATCATCGAGCGCATCGCCGCCAGTTGCGCCGCGGGGCGGCAGGCCTACTGGGTCTGCACCCTGATCGACGAATCCGAAGCCCTTCAGGCCCAGGCCGCCGAAGCCACCGCCGCGGAACTGCGGCAGGCCTTGCCCGGCATCCGGGTGGGGCTCGTCCACGGCAGGCTCAAGGCGGCGGAAAAATCCGCCGGGATGGAGCAATTCAAGCAGGGCGAAATCCAGTTGCTCGTGGCGACCACGGTGATCGAAGTGGGAGTGGACGTGCCCAACGCCAGCCTGATGGTGATCGAGAATCCGGAGCGTCTCGGGCTCGCGCAATTGCACCAGTTGCGGGGCAGAGTGGGCCGCGGCGCCGAGCAAAGCCACTGCGTATTGCTCTACCAACCGCCGCTTTCCGACCTGAGCCGGGAGCGGCTTGGCATCATCCGGGAAACCAGCGATGGCTTCCGCATAGCCGAGGAAGACCTGCGCCTGCGCGGTCCGGGCCAGGTGCTCGGCACCCGGCAGGCTGGCGTGGTGGGATTCCGGGTCGCCGATATCAGCCGGGACAGCGAAATGCTCGAACAGGTGCGCGATGCCTGCCAGGAGTTGCTCGCCAGCTATCCCGAGCTTGCCGAGCCCCTGATCCGGCGCTGGATCGGCGAGCGAAGCCATTATGCCGATGTCTGATACGTTGATGGCGTATTGCCATCTGGTCCGATTGCACCGGCCGGTGGGCATCCACCTGCTGCTGTGGCCCACGCTCTGCGCCCTATGGATTGCCTCGGATGGTTTTCCGCCGCCGGACCTGCTGCTCATCTTTGTGCTGGGCACGGTTATCATGCGCTCGGCGGGCTGTTGCATCAATGACTTCGCCGATTACCAGATCGACGGCGAAGTGCTGCGCACCCGGGAGCGGCCCCTGGCCACGGGCCGGTTGCGGCGCCGGGACGCGCTGGCCGCATTCGCCGTGCTTTCCCTGGCGGGATTCGCGCTGACCCTGTTCACCAATTTGCAGACGATCCTGCTGGCCGTGGCGGCTGTGCCCATTATCGCCCTGTATCCTTTCCTCAAGCGGGTGACGCATCTGCCCCAGCTGGTGCTCGGCGTCGCCTTTTCCTGGGGAATTCTCATGGCTTTCACCGCCGGCGCCGGCAGCGTGCCCGGGGCGGCCTGGCTGCTGTTCGCCGCCAATCTGCTGTGGACCGTGGTCTACGACACGCAATACGCCATGGCGGACCGCGAATACGACCAGCGCATCGGCGTCAAGTCCACGGCGATCCTGTTCGGCGGGGCGGACAATCTCATCATCGGCGCATTGCAGGCGCTGACCATCGTGTTGCTGTGGCTTGCCGGGAGGCAGTTCGAGCTGGGCGCGCCCTGGTTTTTTTCCCTGATCGGAGTGGGTGTCCTGTTTGGCTGGCAGCAGATGATTACCCGGAGCCGGCGCCCTGAAGCCTGTTTCAGGGCTTTTGTCAGCAACCAGTGGGTGGGGCTTGCCCTGCTGCTCGGAGTGGTCCTGGGACTGCTTTGAAACTGAACATGCGGGGTGCTTGCAATCCTGTTCGGGATCGCATCCGGTCAAACTTGAAATTGGCGTTGATGAAGTCGTGTAGAATTGCGCCATGAATCCGGAACGGGCCAAGGTTACGATTTTCGATGTCGCCGAACATGCCGGCGTTTCCATCAAGACGGTTTCACGCGTGGTCAACAATGAACCCAATGTGCGCGAAAACACCCGGGAGCGGGTCATGCTCGCGGTGCGCGAATTGCGCTATCAGCCCAATGCCGCCGCCCGGGAGCTTTCCGGCAAGCGCTCGCGCATCATTGGCCTGATCTACGAAAACGCCGAGGAATTCAGCTACCTCAACGATGTATTCAACGGGGCCCTTGGCATTTGCGAGCCCGCCGGCTACTCCCTGCTGCTGCGCCCGCTGACCCTGCCGGACCCGGAAATCATCGACCATATCCGCCAGTTCGCCACCAATGCCCGGGTTGAGGGCATCGTGCTGCCGGCGCCCATGGGGGATTTGCCGGAAGTGTCCGGCCTGCTGCGGGAAATGCGCATCCCCTTCGCCGCGATCACCCCCCGGGAGCCCGACCCGGACGAGATCAATATCCTCTGCAATGACGAGGCCGCGAGCCACGCGCTCACCGAATTGCTCATCCATCAGGGGCACGACGCCATCGGCTTCATCAAGGGGCATCCCGACCATGGCGCAAGCCACAAGCGCTTCGCCGGTTACCGGCGAGCCCTGAAGCAGCACGGCGTCGCCTATGCGCCCCGGCTGGTGCGGCAGGGCTATTTTGACTTTGAATCCGGCCGCATCGCCGCCGGCAGAATGCTCGACCTTCCCGATCCGCCAAGCGCGGTGCTCGCCAGCAATGACGACATGGCGGCGGGGGCGATCTTTGCCGCCCGGAAGCGGGGGCTGAACGTTCCCGGCGAACTTTCCATCGCCGGTTTCGACGATACCCGCTTCTCCTCCCGCATCTGGCCACCATTGACCACGGTGCGCCAACCCATCGCGCAAATGGCGGAAACCGCCGCGGCCCTGCTCATCGACAAGCTTAATGGACATTCCACGGAAGCGCCGGATGCGCCGTTTGAATGTGAAGTGGTGATTCGCGAATCCACGGCGCCGTTGCATCCCGCCTGATCTGCGCACTGCCCGCCCGAGGAGATTCTGCGACTTCGCGCAGGATGACAAATACCAGTTTCATTCTGCGCGGAGCGAAGCGAAGTCGCAGAATCCCGCCCCGTTCGGGAAATCTATTTGACAGCGCTGTCAGCTTGCTGGTAAACAAGGGACCTGGCATTACTTGCGGGATTCCCACATGTCCGCTGTTCCGGGCCGAGACAAAAGCGCCGGTGGCGCCTATATCTGGCTGACCAGCCTCAGCGCCGCCCTGGGCGGCTTCCTGATGGGTTTTGACGCTTCGGTGATCTCTGGCGTGGTGGGATTCATCGAGGACGAATTCCGCCTCGACGAACTCCAGCTCGGCTGGGCCGTGGCCTCCCTGACCCTCACCTCCACCCTCGCCATGCTCGGCGCCGGGCCGCTGAGCAATCGCATCGGCCGGGTCGGCGTGCTCAAGGCGGCGGCGCTGCTGTTCCTGCTGTCCGCCATCGGCTGCGCCCTGGCGCCGGGATACACCCTGCTCGTCGCCGCCCGCATGGTGGGAGGCTTTGCCGTGGGCGCGGCGCTGATCGTGGCGCCCATGTACATCGCCGAAGTGGCGCCGGCGCAAATTCGCGGGCGGCTGGTTTCGCTCAACCAGCTCAATATCGTCATCGGAATTTCCGCCGCTTTTTTCAGCAATTATCTGCTGCTGCAACTGTCCCAGAACGACAATCCCCCGATCTCCCCGGACTCCCTCTGGCGCTGGATGCTCGGGGTGGAAGCGCTGCCGGCGCTGCTCTATCTGATCGTGCTGCAACGGGTGCCCGAAAGTCCCCGCTGGCTGCAATTGCGCGGCGGCGACGAAGCCGCGCTGGCGACCCTGATCCGCATCAACGGCGCGGAAGGTGGCCGGCACGAACACGACGCGATCAAGGCCAGCCTGGCCGAGGAGGAATCCGGCGCTCCGGCGGGTTTCGGCGAATTGCTGCGCCCCCATCTGCGGCTCGTGCTGCTCATCGCCCTCACCATCGGCATTGTGCAGCAGGCCACCGGCATCAATGCGGTGTTCTTCTACGCGCCGATGATTTTCGAGCAAAGCGGATTCGGCAATGACGCGGCCTTCCTCCAGGCGATGCTGGTGGGTCTGGTGAATCTGCTGTTTACCGTGGTGGCGATTCTCTGCATTGACCGGCTGGGAAGAAAGCCCCTGCTGATCACGGGTCTGGCGGGGATTGCGGCCTTCATGCTGCTGCTGTCCTGGACTTTCGGCCAGGCGGCCTACCAGTTGGACGAGGCCGCTGTGGCGGCGGTCCCTGAAGCCGGGACCCGAGCCGCGCTGGTCCCGCTCATCGATCAATCCTTCGACAGCGAAAGCGATTTCCGCGCCGCGCTCGGGGCCGCCGGCGTCGGCGAGGCGGGCGGGCTCGAATCCGAACTCGTCGCCGGCGCCATCACCGTGGACACCGTGCTGGTGCTCACGGGAATCCTCGGCTTTGTCGCCTGTTTCGCCTTTTCCGCCGGGCCGATCATGTGGGTGCTGTTTTCCGAACTTTTTCCCAATTATGTCCGGGCGGCGGCGATTTCCTTCGTCGGCCTGGTGAATTCCGCCACAAGCTTTGGGGTGCAGATGCTGTTTCCCTGGGAGCTTGCGGCGCTTGGCGGCAGCCTGACCTTTCTGGTCTATGGCCTGGTTGCCCTGGTCGGTCTCGCCATTCTGGGCAGGATCATGCCCGAGACCCGGGGCAAGTCACTGGAGGAACTCGAACTGGCCCTGGCGCCGGGGAGCAAGCCATGAACCGATTGCAAGCACGACTGGCGGGCGCCTTCTGCGCGCTGGGAATGAGCGCGGGCAGCGCAGCCCAGGACGGCCCCATCCCCGTCGAAATTCGCGGCGAACCGGGGAATTTCATGCTCTATCGCGGGGGCGAGCCCTACCCTATCCGGGGCGCCGGCGCCGAGACCCTGGATGACCTCGCCTCCCTGGCCGCCAATGGCGCCAACTCGGTGCGCACCTGGCGCGTGGGCGACGGCAGCATTCTCGACATCGCCCATGAACTGGGAATGACCGTGGCGCTGTGCATCGAAATCGCCCGGGAACGCCACGGCTTCGATTACGACGATGAAGCCGCCGTGGCGCGGCAGTTCGAGGAAGCCCGGGAAACCGTGCTGCGCTACCGCGACCATCCCGCCCTGCTGGTTTGGTTCATCGGCAATGAAATGAATCTCGAGTACGAGAATCCCCGGGTGTACAACGCCATCAACGACATCTCGCGGATGATTCACGAACTCGACCCGTACCATCCCACCACCTCCACCACCGCCGGCATGGGGGGAGACCTGGCCCGGGTGATGCGGCGGCGGGCGCCGGATCTGGATTTCCTCAGCGTTCAGGTCTATGGCGCGGTGTACGAGCTCCCGGAAATGCTGGCGGAAGTCGACCCGGCCCTGCCGGTGATGATTACCGAGTGGGGAACCATCGGCCACTGGGAAGTGCCATTGACCGAATGGGGCGCCCCCATCGAATTGCACAGCTCGGCCAAGGCTGCGGTCTACCAGCGCGCCCACGAGGAGGTGCTGGCCCCCATGCGGGGCCGGCTCGTGGGCAATTACGCCTTTCTCTGGGGCCAGAAGCAGGAACGCACCCCCACCTGGTACGGCACCTTCACCCCGGACGGGCAAAGCACCGAGGCGGTGGACGTGTTGCACCGTATCTGGACCGGGCAATGGCCCGGCAACCGCGCCCCGCTGCTCGAGGAAATGCGGCTTGACGGCCGGCAGGCGAACGACGGCATCCGGCTTCGCGCCGGGCGGGAGTACCCCGCCTCGGTGGCGGCCCGGGACCTGGACGGCGACAGCCTGATATTCGACTGGCGCGTGATGGAGGAAAGCACGGCGACCCAGACCGGCGGCGACATCGAGGAAATCCCGCCGCGGCGGGAGGGCCTCATTGCCGAACCCGGTCTCGCGGAAATCCGCCTGCGGGCGCCCGACGAACCCGGCGCCTACCGCCTGTTCGTCTATGCGGGCGACGGCCAGGGCGCCGCGGCCCACGCCAATATCCCTTTTTTCGTCGATCGATAGTGAGTAACAAGGAGAAATGCCTGATGTGGGACAAGGATCAGGAAGGCGTTCTCGCCTCCCGTCTGGAATCCATGACGCTGCGCCAGAAGATTGGTCAGATGACCATGGCAGAGCGGCTTTTCGCCTCGCCGGAGGATGTCAAACGGTTCGCCCTCGGCGCCATTCTCTGCGGCGGCGGCTCCCATCCGGGAGAAAATGCCGCCGCCGACTGGGTCGCCATGAACGACGCCTTCTGGCAGGCGGCGGTGGGCGATGAAGACAGCCCGGGCATTCCGATTCTGGTGGGCGTGGACGCGGTGCATGGCCACGGCAATCTCCGGGGCGCCACGGTTTTCCCCCACAATATCGGCCTCGGCGCGGCGGATGATGCGGAGCTGGTGGCGGAAATCGCCCGGGCCACGGCGAAGGAAATCCTCGCCAGCGGGCTCGAATGGAACTTCGCCCCGGCGCTTTCGGTGGTGCGGAACTGCCGCTGGGGCCGGACCTACGAGAGCTTCGGCAATGACCCGGAGCGTGCCGGCAGGCTAGGCGCGGCCTATGCCAAGGCCTTGCAGGATGCGGGCGTCATCGCCTGCCTCAAGCACTGGGTCGGCGACGGCGGCACCTGGCAGGGCATGGATCAGGGCGAAACCACCCTGCCCTGGGAAGAACTCGAAGCCACCCATGTGGCGCCCTATCTGGCGCCCCTGGCCGACGGCGCCATGACCCTCATGGCCTCCTTCAATAGCTGGAACGGCGACAAATGCCACGGCCATCATTTCCTGATCACCGAATTGCTGAAGGAGAAACTCGGATTCGGAGGCATCGTGCTGTCGGACTGGGACGGCATCGACTATCTCGACAAGGATTACGGGGTGGCGATCCGCAGATCGGTCAACGCCGGGCTCGACATGTTCATGGTTCCCGAGCGCTGGCGGGAATTCATCGAAAAGCTGGAGACCCAGGTGCGCGAAGGCCATGTGCCCATGGCGCGCATCGACGACGCTGTCAGCCGCATTCTACGCGTCAAACTGCGCTATGGATTGTTCGACGCGCCGCGCCCGGCGCTACGCCCCGGCGCCGGCAAGCGCGAATTCTCCACCGCCGCCCATCGCGATCTTGCGCGCCGCGCGGCGCGGCAATCCCAGGTGCTGCTCAAGAATGAGGGGCCGACCCTGCCGCTCAAGCGCAGCCAGCGAATCCTGGTGGCCGGCAAGAACGCGGACAACCTCGGCCATCAATGCGGCGGCTGGACGGTAAGCTGGCAGGGCGAAAACGGCAACGACACGATCACCGGCGAATCCATCTGGCAGGGCATCAAGGCATTGGCCCCCAATGCCGTGCTGAGCGAAAACCTCGACGGCGCAGACGCCGACGCCAACCATCACGACGTGGCCGTGGTGGTCATTGGCGAGACGCCCTATGCCGAGGGTCACGGCGATGTCCGCCAGGGCGATCATCTGTTCGTCGAGGCGGGCTCGATGATCAACGGCCTGATGAATCCACTGGAAGCCTACGGCCAATCATTGGTGCTGGCCGAGCGGCATCCGGAAGATCTGGCCTGCCTGGAACGCATCGCCGCCAGGGGCATACCCGTGGTGGCGGTGCTGGTCTCGGGCCGGCCACTCATCACCAGCCGGGAAATCGCCGCCTCGGCGGCTTTCGTGGCAGGCTGGCTGCCCGGCGCCGAAGGCCGCGGCGTCGCTGAAACCCTGCTGGGAATCCACGAGTTCAGCGGCCGCCTGCCGGCGCCCTGGCCGGGGCCGGAACAGACCGATGGAGTGCTCGCCGACAGCGCCGCGGAGTTCCCCGCGGGCCACGGTTTGCAAGCGAAGGCAAAAGTTGTTGACAAGGCTGTAGAGGTAGCATATAAGACGGCATGACAACGTTATCATTTTCCCCGTCGTAACGGCGGGATAACGAAAATCACTGTCCCCGCAGCACTGGTTCAGGAGCCGGGGAAGTGAGGGAGAGTATCAAGGTGGCTGTGAGTTTACGCAAGAAATCACCCCTGGCCGCGGCGGTATCACTCGCGCTGGCCAGCGGCGTGGCCTACGGACAACCGTCCGGCGAAGGCGCCCAGGGCATCGAGCAGATCGTTGTTACCGGCATCCGGCAAAGCTTGCGGGAGTCGATGGATCTCAAGCGGGCGAGGGACGGCGTGGTGGACGCCATCACCGCCGAGGACATCGGCGACTTTCCCGACAGCAACCTCGCCGAATCGCTGCAGCGGATCACCGGTGTGTCCATCGACCGGGAACGCGGCGAGGGCAAGCACGTCACCGTTCGCGGATTCGGCCCTCAATTCAACCTCGTCCTGCTGAACGGCAGGCAGATGCCTACCGGGTCGGGAACCAGCCGTTCCTTCGATTTCGGCGACCTCGCTTCCGAAGGAGTTGCCGCGGTGGAAGTCTACAAGAGCGGCCAGGCCGACGTGCCCACCGGCGGCATCGGCTCCACGCTGAATATCCGCACCACCCGTCCGCTGGAAGCGCCGGGAATGAACTTCACCGCGGCCGCCAGCGGCCTCACCGATGAATCCACCGAAATGGGCGACAGCTTCACCCCGGAAGTCTCGGCGCTGTTTTCCAACACATTCGCCGATGACACCGTCGGCATCGCGCTCAGCGCCGTGCGCCAGGAGCGCAACAACGGCGCCGGCACCGCCAGCGTGGGCGGCTGGCGCACTTTCCCCGGCGAAACCGACAACTGCTGGTGCGGCATCGGCCCTTCGGAATGGGGCGGCATTCCTCCTCATACGGATCCCAATCAGCAG
>JAJDSZ010000084.1 GCA_022827425.1 Pseudomonadales bacterium
CCGCCGCTCAAGGCAAGAGTCTGAATCAATGGATCAACGACGAACTCGGCACCGCGGTTGCCGATTCGCCGTGAGAAACCGCTTCTTCCGTAGCGCAAAAGCGTTTGGAGCTCGATAAAAAATGAGATCAACCGATCACACCCTCTACATGCTCGCGGCGGCAAAGCTGCTGGCGCAATACATCGCCACCGCCAGGCAGGCGGGGCTTGAGCGCGATGCAATCAACGCGACCCTGGCCACGGTCTCCGCCCAGTCGGTCATCAGTGAATTCTGGGTAAGCGACGAAAACGGCGAAGTCGAATACAGCAATGCCGACCCGCAAGGTTTCCGCTTTCCACTGGACCCGGAAGCGGACTCCCAGGCCGCGCCGTTCGCCGCCTTGCTGAGCGGCAAGTCATCCATGGTGGTGCAGGCGCCCTGTCCCCGGGACCTCGACGGCCGCCGCTTCCAGTACGTCGGCGTTGCCGGAGTCGACAAGCCGCGCATCGTCCAGGTGGGCGTTGCAGTCGAAGAAGGCGAAGAGTGAATGGAGGGCAACAGAATGCAGCGAAGAGATTTTCTTGCCACCGGCATTCACGCCGGGCTGGCCGCCCTGGCGCTGAATGGCGCGGCGAAGCGCGCTTTCGCGGCGGCCCTGCCCGCGAACATCACCGGCTTCTCCGCGCTGGAGCTGTCCACCGCCATCGCCAGCCGGGAAGTGGGTTGCGTGGAAGTCATGCAAGCCTATCTGGCCCGCATCCACCGTCTCAATCCCGTCTTCAACGCCATCATCGGCATGTTGCCCGACGAGCAATGCCTCGCCCTGGCGGAAACCGCCGACGCCGAACTCGCAAGAGGCGAACACCGGGGCTGGATGCACGGCATGCCCCACGCGGTGAAAGACCTGACGCCCGCCGCGGGCCTGCCCTACACCAGCGGCTCGCCGATGTTCCGGGACCGCATCGCCGAGCAGGATGGCGCCGTGGCCGCGGCCATGCGCGCCGCCGGGGCGATCTTCATCGGCAAGACCAATGTCCCCGAATTCGGGCTCGGCTCGCAATCCTACAATCCGGTCTGGGGCGCCACCGGTTGCGCCTACAATCCCGAACTCACCAGCGGCGGCAGCAGCGGCGGCGCCGCCTGCGGCATGGCCATTCAAATGCTGCCCATCGCCGACGGCAGCGACATGATGGGTTCCCTGCGCAATCCCGGCGCTTTCAATAACGTCATCGGCTTTCGCCCCAGCGCCGGGCTGGTCAGCGGCGACGATCCATTCTCCCGGGCGCTTTCCACCTCCGGGCCCATGGGCAGAAACAGCGCCGATACCATCCGCCTCCTGCACACCCTGGCGTCGGCGCCCGGCCCCGAGCAGCCGGCGGCGCTGCGGAACGCCCTGACCGGCGGCAGCGAATATCGGCCGCTGGAACTTTCCGGCCTGCGCATCGGCTGGATGGGCAGCTATGAGGGCTATCTCGCCGTGGAGCCCGGCGTACTCGCGCTCTGCGAAGCCAATCTTGCCGCTCTCGAAGCCGAAGGCGCCATCGTCGAGCCCGTAATGCCGCGTTTTGACATGGCGGAGTTGTTCCAGTGCTGGCTCGATCTGCGCAACCAGGGCCGGATCGGCATGCGCGAGTATTACGAAAATGCCGATACGCGCCCGCTGCTCAAGCCGGAACTCGTCTGGGAAATCGAGCAGGGTTATGAATTGGGCGCCGACGACATTTACCGGGCCAATGCCATCCGGCGGCGCTGGTACGCCGAAGTCAACCGGCTGTTCGGCGATCATGACTTCCTGGTATTGCCCACCGCCCAGGTTTTCCCCTTCCCGAAGACCACGCCCTGGCCCAGGGAAATCGACGGCAGGACCATGGACACCTACCACCGCTGGATGGAAGTCGTCATCGGCGGCAGTCTGGCCGGCATACCGGTGGTGAATCTGCCGGTGGGCTTCGACGGGCGCGGGCGGCCCATGGGCATGCAGGTGATGGGGCCGTTCGCCCGGGACCGCAAGGTGCTGGAATTCTCCCTCGCCCATGAGCGGATTACCGACCACCTGAGCCGCCGGCCGGAACTGCCCGCAGACTAGTTTTCTCTGAAAAATTCCCTCCTTGGAATTTTTCATTTTCGCAAAACAAAAGCGTGGTTTTGTTTTGCTCCCGAATTCAATGGCTAACGCCATCGAATTCGGCGGCACATCCTTGTGCCGCAAGGAAGCTCTGACATAATCAGAGCTTCCTTAGTTTTCCACCCGATTTGCCGACATCCTGATGGGAGGCGCCGAAATCCCGGCGCTTTCCCGTGGCGCGGGTTCGCGCGCTCTTCCCTTCGAAGGGATACAGGAATGTCCAACGTCGCCAGAATTGTCCGTTGCGCGCTGACGCTGCTTCTGGCATTCGCCCTCGGCCCGGCCTTTGCCGCGGAAAGCTGCGGGGAAGACGAATACCGCACATCGGTGGGCGGCTGCTATCCCGTCTGGCGCGGACAGACGCCGAACGGCGCGTACTACACCATCGCCATCCCCGAAGGCTGGGTTCCCGGCAAGGGGCTGGTCATCTGGAATCACGGGCTGCAAACCTACCTCGGCGGCGACACCCTAGACCTGCTCACCGCCGATCTGCTCGGCCTCGAGGCGGAAACCGACATCCAGGTCATGGGCGAGGTCGCGCCCGAACCCGGCCTCGGCGATGTGGCCGGCATCGTGCTTTCCCAGGGCTACGCCATGGCGGCGTCGAGTTTTCTGCAAACCGGCTGGGCGGTTTTCGATTCCCACCTCGCCAACGCCGAGCTGTACGAGCAGTTCCTCGAAATCGCCGCGGAGTTCGGCCCTGGGACACCGACCCCGCTGTATCTGCTCGGGGGCTCCATGGGCGGCATCGTCAGCCTGCGCGACATCGAAGCGGGACTGATCCCCGAGCCCGACGGCGCCCTGCTGCTTTGCGGCGCGGTCGCGGGTTCGGAAAACTGGCGCAACGCCTTCGACCTGCGCATGATCGCCGAAGCCATCTGCGCCGGCGAAGACGAAAGCGCATTTCCCACGCCCTGGTACGAAATCCCCGCCCTCGGCCAGGAAATCGACTGGATCCGGGAACTCGATTCCTGCACCGCCCTCGGCAGTCGTATCGCCGCCGAAAACAAGCACGACGATTTGCAGGCGGAAATCGACGAACTGCGGGCGCGCAAGGCGGTCGAGGGCAATATCCTGCGCGAGTTCGACCTGCAACGACGCATCGCCGCCCGCGAAGTGGAACAGCGTCTCGTGATGCAAACCTGGAAACAGCTTTCCTCGAACCGGCAGGTGGGTAATTATGAACGCCTGCAGCGCCTCGTCCCCACCGAATCGGCGGTGATGCTGTCGGTGGGGTTGTTCTACGGCGCCTTCCTCCTGCCGCGGCTGATCCAGGAACCCGGCAAACTCAACGGCCAAAACCCCTTTCACAATATCGCCGCGGACTACGGCGACGACTGGCTCAACCGGCGCATCGGCCGCAGCATCGGCTTGCCCGCGGCGCGACGCGAACTCGCCGCGAACTACATTCCCGGCGGCGAAATCGGGGACACCCGCATCGTTTCCATACATACGTCGCGAGACGGCATCGTGGCGGTGGAAAATCAGGCGGCGCTGCAATCCCTGGTGGC
>JAJDSZ010000108.1 GCA_022827425.1 Pseudomonadales bacterium
A
Organism: Pseudomonadales bacterium; assembly: GCA_022827425.1. Lineage (GTDB taxonomy): Bacteria > Pseudomonadota > Gammaproteobacteria > Pseudomonadales > Pseudohongiellaceae > UBA9145. The sequence goes on from JAJDSZ010000108.1 coordinate 2, forward strand.
GGCTGCCCAGCGCGTAGATCGTTCGCGACAGGGGCTCGGAATAGCCCTTGAGGAACAGGAAGTTTTCGGCGCGGGCGCCGGTGCGGGTGAGGAAGCCTTCGATTTCCGCGTCGCCGCTGCCGAGCATGACGAATACATGACCCCCGGGCAGTTCGGCGAGCAGGTTTTCCAGGCAGCTATTGCCGTTTTCCATCGTGACCTGGAACAGCGCAGTCTTTTGCGGCGTCAGCCGCGAAATCGAAGTCACCCAATGCGCCGGAGGCCGTTCGCGCCAGTGCGCGAGCCGTTCCAGGGCGATGAAATGGCTGCTGTCCACATGGGGCTCATCGCCAATCCAGCGAAAAACCTGCCGCCTGGCGGCCTCGATGAATTCTTCCGGCGGCGGCGGGGCGAGGTCGGGCTCGCCGTATTCGCAGCCGTTGAGGATTCCGCTCAACCTGCCCGCCCGATACGCGCGTTGCAAGTCGCGTTCCAGTCCTTCGCCGCCATGAAAACCGATTTCAGGCTTGTCGCTTTTTCGGATTTCCCTGGCGTACATCGGCGAGACGGCATGCACCTTGTCGCAAAGATTGATCGCCGCGCGCAGCGGATTGAAACAGTCCGGATATCGCGGATCGACTATGGTCTTCCTCTTGAACTTCAACTCGGGAAACCAGGCTTCCAGCGAAGAGTCGTCATTGGCGAAGGGCCGGATGCCTTGCATGGCCAGATTGTGAATCGTGGCTACCAGCCGGACATCGCCGAGGAGCGAGTAATGCGGGTCGAAGCGGACCAGCAAGGCGGCGAATGCAGCGTGCCAGTCGTGCAGATGAATGACATCGACCTGTCCCGGCCGACGCTCGGCCAGCAATTGGCAGGCGGCGGCGCCGAACAGCGCGAACCTGGAGGCGTCGGTGGCGAAGGGCCGATCCGGCGGATCGTCGCAATATATCCGGCCTGCGCCGCTTGGGGCGAGATACGAATGATCGAGGAGCCAACAGCGAACTCCGCCGGTCAGATTCAGGCGGCTGACTTCCACCCGAAGCGTTTCCCGGCGGAAGCGAACTTCGAGCGGCAGTTGTGGTTCGGCGCCGGTCGCGTCGGCAAAGTGCCGATAGCCCGGCATGACGACATCGACTTCATGCCCAAGGCCGGCAAGAGCTCGGGGAATGTCGCGGACCACATCGCCGAGGCCACCGATTTTCGCGCCGGGAATCGCGCCGTTTTCGGCGGCAAGCATGCAGATTCTCACTGTACCGCCTCCGATAATCAGGTAATCACGTCAGGCGCCGTTCGTCCGGTGAATTCGGCGATGCCGGCGATTTCGCCGGCCGCTTGCAGGGATTGCGCGAGCGTCCGCTGGGTGTCGAGTTCCATGAGCGATGGGTCGGTTTCATACTTGTCGCAATACAGGCGCAAGGTCGCGTTCGCCGTGCCCGTGCCGGACAGGCGGAACACCGCGCGGCTGCCGTCGTTGAAAAAGATGCGTACGCCCTGCCCGGCGCTGGCGCTGCCGTCTACGAGGTCCGTATAGGCGAAATCGTCCGCGGCCTGTACGCTCAACTCTCCCGCCCGCTCCCCCGCCAGTCCGGATGCCCGCTCGCGCAGGCGCTCGATCATTTCGGCAGCCCGCGCCGAGTCAATCCCCTCGAAATCGTGGCGCGTAAAATAGTCGCGGCCGAAGCGCTGCCAATGCTCGCGGACGATGGAACGCGCCGGCTTGCGGGATTCGACGATTATATTCAGCCAGAACAGCACCGCCCACAGGCCGTCCTTCTCCCTGACGTGATTCGAGCCGGTGCCGAAACTTTCCTCGCCGCAGATGGTGATCTTGCCCGCGTCCATCAGATTGCCGAAAAACTTCCAGCCTGTGGGGGTCTCGTAACAGGGAATCTCCAGGCTTTGCGCCACCCGGTCCAGCGCCCGGCTCGTCGGCATGGACCGCGCAACGCCGGCAAGGCCTTCGCCATAGCCGGGAACGAGACCGGCATTGGCGGCAAGCACCGCGAGAGAATCACAGGGATTGATGTAAAAGCCGCTGCCGAGCACCATGTTGCGGTCGCCGTCGCCGTCGGAAGCCGCGCCGAAGGCCAGCGGCGCATCGCCGTTCATTCGATCGACGAGTTCCCGCGCATGGACGAGATTGGGGTCAGGATGACCGCCGCCGAAACTCTCGTCGGGTACGCCATTGATCACGGTGCCCGGTTTCGCGCCAAGCCGGTCTTCCAGAATCTCCCTGGCGTAAGGGCCGGTTACCGCGTGCATGGCGTCGAAGCACATGTGGAAGCGGCGGTTGGCGAGCAACTGCGCAATCTTGTCGAAGTCGAAGATCGAAGCCATCAGCTCGGCATAGTCGGTGACGGGATCGATAATCTCGATCTCCATGCCGCCGAGTTCGGTCTTCCCGATTTGCCCAAGCTCGATGTCTTCCGTATCCAGTATCAGGTACTTGTCGATGGACAAGGTCTGCCGGTAGATCGCCTCGCCCACGGATTCCGGCGCGGGACCGCCGTTGGCGCCGTTGAATTTCAGCCCGAAATCCGCATCGGGACCGCCGGGATTGTGACTTGCCGAGAGGATGATGCCGCCGTCGGTTTCGTACTTCCGGATGACGCAGGACATCGCCGGCGTCGAAAACAGGCCGTCCCGGCCGATCAGCAACTTGCCGAAGCCATTGGCCGCGGCCATTCGGGCGATGATCTGGACCGCCTGGCGATTGTAGTAGCGCCCGTCGCCGCCGACCGCGAGGCGCTTGCCCTTGCAATCGCCGAGCATGTTGAAGACAGCTTGCACGAAGTTCTCGAGATAGCCGGTCTGCGTGAACTCCGTGACTTTCTTGCGCAGCCCCGAGGTGCCGGGCTTCTGTCCGGCGAACGGCCGGGTGTGTACAGTCTTGATTGCACTCATGTTCTTCCCTGTTTCCTTGTCAGGCATAACCCTCTGGTTGTCCCAGCATGCCCCGGGTCACCAGAACCGTTCCATTCCGGGAAACCCGGAAGCCGCTGGCAATGTCCTGATCCCGGTCGTGGCCGATGACCATGCCATCCGGAATCCAGCAGCCCCGGTCGATGATCGTGTTTTTCAGACTGCACCTCCGGCCGACATCGACGCCCGGCAGGACTACCGAGTCTTCCACCGTGCTAAATGATCGCACGCGAACGTTGCTGAACAGCAGGGAGCGCCGCACCGCGGCGCCGGAAATGATGCAGCCGCCGGAAACCATGGAATCCACCGCCATGCCGCGGCGATCATCCTGGTCGAATACGAACTTCGCCGGCGGCAATTGCTCCTGGTAGGTCCAGAACGGCCAATGGGGATCGTAGAGATTGAAGCGCGGCGCGGCGCTGATCAACTCCATGTTCGCCTGCCAGAATGCATCGAGCGTGCCCACATCCCGCCAATAGGCGCGCTCGCCGGTTTCCTCGTCGCGGAAGGCGTACGCTCTGACATGATGATCGTCGATCAGCGACGGAATGATGTCGTTGCCGAAGTCATGACTCGACGTCGGGTCGCGTGAATCCCTGACAAGTTGTTCAAACAGGAATTCCGTACGGAAGATGTAGTTGCCCATGGACGCCAGGGTATGACTCTCTTTGCCGGGAATCGGCGTGGGTTGCGCGGGCTTTTCCTCGAAACCGATCACGCGGTTGTTCTCGTTGACCTGCATGACGCCATAAGCGTTCGCCGCCTCCTCCACCGGCACCTCCAGACAGCAGACCGTCATGTCGGCGCCGCTTTTCGCGAAATCCATCAGCATCTCGGAGTAATCCATCTTGTAGACGTGGTCGCCGGAAAGAATCAGCACAAACTCCGGCTGTTCGGCGCGGATGATGTCGAGATTCTGGAATATCGCGTCCGCGGTGCCCTGGTACCAGTCGTCGGAATAGCGCTGGGACGCCGGCAGCACTTCGACGAATTCGCCGAGTTCCTTCTTGAAATGGCTCCAGCCCCGCACCAGATGACGCACCAGGGAATGGGCCTTGTACTGGGTCAGCACGCCGATGCGGCGGATGCCGGAGTTTACGCAATTCGAAAGCGGGAAATCGATGATGCGGTACTTGCCGCCGAAATAGAGCGCCGGCTTGGCCCGCCAGTTGGTCAGTTCGTACAGACGGGAGCCGCGGCCGCCGGCGAGAATCAGGGCCAGGGTGGCCCGGGTCAGCCGGCTTCGGGGTGATCTGCCCTGCAATGGTTTTTGCACTGGTCCCGCCTCCACCGCCGCTTTGCGATTTACTTGCCTTGATACCAGATGCCGTCGCGGTAGTCCCTGATGGTGCGGTCGCTGGAAAAGCGGCCGCTGGCGGCGATATTGGCAATGCTCATGGGCGTCCAGCGCGCCGGGTCGGCGAAAGCCGCCGCCGCGCGCTGCTGGGCGTCGACATAGCCGCGAAAGTCCGCCGCGGTCATCCATGGTTCGTGGGGGTGGCGAATGGCGCCGATGATATCCCGAAAAACGCCCTCGCCGGCGCGATCGAAGTGGCCGGATTCCAGCAGTTGCATCACCCGGGCGAGGTCGCTGTCGCCGGCGATGATGGCATCGGGCTGATAACTCGCCCGCCGCTCGCGGACCTGTTCGGCGGTAAGCCCGAACAGAAAGAAGTTGTCTTCGCCCACGGCGTCGAGAATTTCGATATTGGCGCCATCCAGGGTGCCGATGGTGACCGCGCCGTTCATCATGAATTTCATGTTGCCGGTGCCGGATGCCTCGTTGCCCGCGGTGGAAATCTGCTGTGACAGGTCCGTGCCGGGGCAGATGACTTCCATGGAGGTGACCCGGTAGTCCGGCAGGAAGGCCACCCGCAGCAAGTCCCGGCACACGGGTTCTCCATTGACCGTCTCGGCGACGTGGTTGACAAGCTGGAGGATGCGCTTGGCCATGACATAGCCCGGCGCCGCCTTGCCGCCGATAAGGACGCAGCGCGGCTGCATTTGCCTGACATCGCCCCGGAGGATGCGGTCATGGAGATGGATGATGTGCAGCACATTGAGCAGTTGCCGCTTGTATTCGTGGAAGCGCTTGACCTGCACGTCAAACAGCCATTCGGGATGAAAATCCACGCCGCATTCGCGCTGGACGAGATGCGACAGCCGCTGCTTGTTGTCCCGCCGCACCGCCAGGAAGCGACCGGTGAACGCCGGGTCCTCGGCATGGGCACTGAGGCCTTCGAGCGCATTCAGGTCCCGCGTCCAACCGTCGCCGATGGTATCGGTGACAAGCCCGCCCAGGCCCCGGTTGCAATGGGCCAGCCAGCGCCGGGGGGTGACGCCATTGGTCTTGCTGTTGAACTTTTCCGGCCACAGTTCGAAAAAATCGCGAAACAGGGTTCGCGTGAGCAGCTTGCTGTGCAATTCGGATACCCCGTTCACCGAAAAACTGCCGACGATGCCGAGATAGGCCATCCGCACCATGGAATGGTCGCCGCCGCTGATGATCGACATGCGCTCGCGCCGGTCCTGATCTCCGGGCCAACGCGCTTCCACCCGGGCCAGAAAGCGTGTGTTGATCTCGGAGATGATGTCGAGCAGGCGCGGCAGCAATTGTCCGAACAGGCTGACCCGCCAGGATTCCAGCGCTTCCGGCAGCAGGGTGTGGTTGGTATAGGCCATCGTTTCTGTGGTGATGGCCCAGGCCTCTTCCCAGGGCAGGCCGTGATCGTCGATGAGCAGCCGCATCATTTCGGCGATGGCCACCGTGGGATGGGTGTCGTTCAACTGGAATACGTTTTTCCCGGCGAAGTCGCTGAAATCGTCGCCATGGTCCCGGGTCCAGCGCCAGATCACATCCTGCAGGCTCGCCGAAGCGAGGAAGTACTGCTGGCGCAGGCGCAGTTCCTTGCCGGCCTCGCTGGCGTCATTGGGATACAGCACCATGGTGATCTGCTCGGCGAGATTCTTCGCCGCCACGGCGTCGGTATAGCCGCCGGCGTTGAATTCCGCCAGGTTGAATCTGTCGGTGGCTTCCGATTTCCACAGTCGCAGGGTGTTCACGGTCTGGTTGCGGTAGCCCGGAATCGGCAGGTCCCAGGGCACGGCGAGCACGTCGGTGGTATCGACCCAGCGCACCTGCAGCCCGCCGGTTTCGTCCTGGTACTTGTGGAGGCGGCCGAAGAACTTGACCCGGCGGCTGGCGTCGGGGCTTTCGATTTCCCAGGGATTGCCATGGCGCAGCCAGGGGTCCGGCTGCTCGACCTGAACGCCGCCTTCGATGGTCTGGCGGAACATGCCGTATTCGTAGCGGATGCCGTAGCCGGTCACCGGAATCTCCAGGGTCGCGCAACTGTCGAGAAAGCAGGCGGCGAGACGGCCAAGGCCGCCATTGCCGAGCCCGGCGTCGGCTTCCTCTTCTTCCAGTTGTTCCAGGGCGCAAGACCAGGCCTTGAGGGCTTCGCGCACTTCCTCCTCGATATCGAGATTGAGCAGGGCGTTGCCCAGGGTCCGTCCCATCAGGTATTCCATGGACAGATAGCTGACCCGCTTGACCCGGTCGCGGCGGTAGCGCTCCCGGGTGGCTCGCCAGCGGCCCACCATGCGGTCGCGAATCGTGATGGCCAGGGCGGTGTAGAGATAATGGCGGGACTCGCCAAGCTCGTCGCGGCCCAGGGTGTATTCGAAATGGCGATGCAGGTCGCGGCCGATGTCGGCGGCGGAATCTTCCGGGGCATGGGCCTCGCGCCGGCTTTCAGCGGCCGGCGAGTTCGGCAGCGGCGCCCGGCTGTTCATCTTTCCTCCCCAACAGCAGGCGGATTCAGCAGCAGGCGCACGGATTGCCCGGCCGCCGTGATGGTCTGGCCCGGAGCGAAAATCCCGTTATCGATTGGCTTGTTCAATGCGGTGGTGTCCAGTATCAGTTCCCAGTTCCCCGCCGGCGCCCCGGGCAGGCGAAATTCGGTGTCTTCATCCGAAGCATTGAAGATCGCCAGCAGGCTTGCGCCGGCCTCCCGCAGCAGGTAGCCGAGCAGGCGCCGGCTGGGCTCGTGCCAGCGCGCATCGCACATGGAACTGCCGTCTTCCGCCAGCCATTCGGTGCCGCCGTGGCGGTGTTCCCTTGCCTGCAATGCCGGGAAGCGCCGCCGCAAGGCGAACAGCCTGGCGACGAATTCCCGCAGTTCCCGGCCGGCGGGGACAATGGAATCCCAGCCGATCCAGTTCAGTTCGTTGTCCTGGCACCAGGCGTTGTTGTTGCCGCGCTGGCTGCGACCGAATTCGTCTCCCGCCGTGATCATCGGTACGCCCTGGGAAAGCGCCAGGGTGGCCAGCAGATTGGCCTGCCGTCGCCAGCGATTGCTGTCCACGGCCGGGTCGGCGGCTGGCCCCTCGAAGCCGAAATTGTCGCTGAAGTTTCCCTTGTGACCGTCCCGGTTTTCTTCTCCGTTGGCTTCGTTGTGACGCTGCCCGTAACTCACCAGGTCACGCAGGGTGAAACCGTCGTGGCAGGCGACATGGTTGATGCTCGCCCAGGGTTTGCGCTCGCCGGCTTCGAACAGGTCGCTGGAACCGTGCAACCTGCGCCCCAGTTCGGGCAACTGCTCCGGGTCGCCGCGCCAGAAGCGGCGCATGGTATCACGATAGCGGTCGTTCCATTCCGCCCAGGGCGGCGGGAAAGCGCCCAGTTGGTAGCCGCCCGGGCCGAGGTCCCAGGGCTCGGCGATAAGCTTGACTCCGGCGAGGTCCGGATCCTTGGTCAACGCCTGGAACAAGGGCGCTCCGGGGTCGAATCCCCGCTCCCGGCGACCAAGCATCGTTGCCAGATCGAACCGGAAGCCATCGACGCCCATCTCCCGAACCCAATGGCGCAGGCTGTCCAGGATCAGACGCAGCACCTGGGGATGCGCGATGTTGATGCTGTTGCCGCAGCCGCTGTCGTTGATATAGCAGCGCCGGTCGCCGGGGAGCAACTGGTAGTAGCTGCGATTGTCGATACCCCGGTAACTGAGGGTGGGGCCGAGTTGGTCGCCTTCGCAGGTATGGTTGAAAACCACATCGAGAATGACTTCGAGGCCCGCATCGTGGAAGGCGTCCACCATGACGCGAAACTCGCCCGCGGCGTCCCGCCGGCCGTAGGCGGGGTGCGGGCAGAAGAAATTGAGGCTGTTGTAGCCCCAGTAATTCGCCAGCCCCTTTTGGGCGATGCCGTATTCGCTGATGAAGGCGTGTACCGGCATCAGTTCCACCGTGGTGACACCCAGGGATTTCAGGTAGCCGATGATTTCCGGCCGGGCCAGACCGGCGTAGCTGCCCCGCAGTGATTCTGGCAGCGCCGGGTGCAGGTTTGTGAATCCCTTCACATGGCATTCGTAGATGATGGTCTGGGGCCAGGGAATCCGGGGGCCGGGTGACTTTGCCGCGGATGGGTCCGCGGCGGCGGAGCCGATGGATGTCCTGCTGGGGATGGGTGTCCCCTTGGGCATGAAGGCGGCGTTATCGCGGCTGTCAGGCGCGAGGTCGAGTTCGGGATGATCCCGCTCGTAGCCGAAGTGTGATTCGTCCCAGCGGAATTCTCCCGCCATCCCCCGGGCAAAAGGGTCGAGCAAGAGCTTGGCGGGATTGAAGCGGTGTCCGGCGTGTGGCGCATAGGGGCCATGCACGCGGTAGCCGTAACTGACCCCGGCCGGCAGTCGCGGGACAAAACCGTGCCATACGTCCCGGGTCTGCTCCGGCAGGAACAGGCTTTCGATCAGATGCCGGCCGTCTTGGTCAAACAGACAAAGTTCCACCGCCTCGGCATGGGCCGAGTACAGGGAAAACCAGCCGCCTTCCCGGTCCCGCCGCGCGCCCTGAAAGTCCGGGTCGCCAGCCTCGATTCCCTTGCTCGCCATTTTTGCTGTCAGTTACCGTGATGGAGCAGGTACACAGTGGCCAGCGGGGGCAGGCAAAGCAGCACGGAATGTGGTTGACCGTCCCAGGGAATGTCCTGGCTCTGCAGGCCGCCGCCATTGCCCTGGCCGCCGCCTCTGTATTCTTTCGCGTCGGAATTGAGACATTCGCGATACCCGCCCGGCAATGGGACACCCACTCGATAGTACGGGTGGCATTCCGGGGTCAGATTGGAAATCGAGAGCAATACGCTGTCCTCGCCGAATCTGAGCCAGGCGTAGACCGAAAGCTGGCTGTTGTCCGCCTGCAGCCACCGGAACCCCGCGGGGTCCGCGTCGCCTTCGTGCAGCGCCGATGTTTGCCGATAGAGGAAATTCAGGTCCCGCAGCAGTCGCAGCATGCCCCGGTGATACGGGTCTTCCAGCAGGTGCCAGTCCAGGCCGCGGTCATGGTCCCACTCGCGCCGCTGGCCGAATTCGCCGCCCATGAAAAGCAGCTTCTTGCCGGGATGCGACCACATGAAGCCATACAGCGCCCGCAGGTTGGCGAACTTGCGCCAGTCATCGCCGGGCATTTTCTCCAGCAGGGAAGACTTGCCGTGGACGACTTCGTCGTGGCTCAGCGGCAGCACGAAATTCTCGCTCCAGGCGTAGTGGGTGCTGAAGGTCATTTCATTGTGGTGGTACTTGCGGTGGATCGGGTCCCGCCGCATGTAGCCGAGGCAGTCGTTCATCCAGCCCATGTTCCACTTGTAGCCAAAACCGAGTCCGCCCTCGTGAACCGGATGGCTGACGCCGGGCCAGGCGGTGGATTCCTCGGCGATCAGCATGACACCGGGATGATTGCGGTACACGCTGGCATTGACCTTGCGCAGCAATTCCACGGCTTCGAGATTTTCCCGGCCGCCCCGGGCATTGGGCAGCCATTCCCCCGGCTTGCGGCTGTAGTCCAGGTACAGCATGGAAGCCACGGCATCCACCCGCAATCCGTCAAAATGGAATTCATCAATCCAGTAATTGGCGTTGCTGAGCAGGTAGCTCGCCACTTCCCTGCGGCCAAAATTGTAGACCAGGGTCTGCCAGTCCGGATGAAAGCCCCGGCGCGGGTCCTCGTGTTCGTACAGGCAGGTGCCGTCAAAGCGGCCAAGGCCGTGCGGGTCGCTGGGAAAATGTCCGGGGGCCCAGTCGAGCAGCACACCGATTCCCTGGCGGTGGCATTCGTTGATGAAGTGTTTCAATTCATTGGGGGTGCCAAAACGGATGCTAGGCGCATACAGGCCGATGGGCTGGTAGCCCCAGGAACCGCCGAAGGGGTATTCGCTCAGGGGCATGAACTCGATATGGGTAAAACCCGTTTCCAGCACATGGGGGATCAGTTCCCGGGCGAGTTCGCGGTAGCTGAGATAGCGGTTGTCCTCAGCGGTCTTGCGCCGCCAGGAGCCCGCGTGGACTTCGTAGATCGACACCGGTTTGCGCAGCAACCCGCCGCTGTCCCGCTGTTCGATCCAGGCCTGGTCGCTCCAGGGGAATTCTTCCTCGAACAGCAATCGGGAAGCATCCCCGGGTGGATGCTGCATCGAACGGGCGAATGGATCGGCTTTCAGGGGCAGCAACTCGCCCCCGGCATTGTGGATTTCGTACTTGTACAAGTGCTGGTTGCGGGCCTCGGCGACAAAGACTTCCCATACCCCCGAGGACCGCACCGGCTTCATGGGATGGCGATTGCCGTCCCAGCCATTGAAATCACCCACCACGGCCACCCGGCTGGCATTGGGCGCCCAGACGGCAAAGCGCACGCCGGTCTTTCCGTTTTCGCTGTGCAGATGCGGACCGAGCCAGCGCCAGGCATTTTCGGCGCTGCCCTCGTTGAACAGGTAGATGTCCTGCCGCTGCGGGTGGCTGTCCTTTGGCTGCGGCATGGAACTACCAGCCGAGCCGTTTGAGCAGGTGGACCGAGCCGGCGTCCAGCGCTTCGAGTTCGGGTTCGGCGGCGAGCAGGGCAGCGGCGAGTTGCTTGCCAAGCTCGACTCCCCACTGGTCGAAGGAGTTGATCCGCCACAGGCTGCCCTGCACGAATACCTTGTGTTCGTACAGGGCGATCAGGGCGCCGAAGGACTCGGGGGTCAGGCTTTCCAGCAGCAGCACATTGGACGGGCGATTGCCGGCATGCCTGCGCCAGGCGGGAAGCTCGGCGGTTTGCCTGCCCATCATCAGCGCGGCGGACTGGGCGACCAGGTTGGCGAGCAGGGCACGGTGGTGCTTTGGCGCGCTGAGCCGGTCCCCGGCGACGCCGATGAAATCCACCGGAACCCGATGCGTTCCCTGGTGCAGCAACTGGAAGAAGCTGTGCTGGCCATTGGTGCCGGTCTGGCCCCAGACGATGGGCCCGGTGGCGCCTGCCACGGCTTTGCCGGCGAGGGTCACGGACTTGCCATTGCTCTCCATGTCGAGCTGCTGCAGATAGGATGGCAACTGCCCCAGCCGCTCGCAGTAGGGAATGACGGCCTGGCTTCCGGCCTTGAGAAAACTGGCGTACCAGACGCCGAGCAGGGCCATGATGACCGGCATGTTCTGCGCTGCGGGCGCGGTGCGGAAATGCCGGTCCATGTTTCGCGCGCCGGCGAGCATCGCGCTGAAATGCTCGAAACCGATACGGATGGCGATGCTGAGCCCGATGGATGACCACAGGGAATAGCGCCCGCCGACCCATTCGCCGAATTCCAGCAACTGGTCCCGGGGAATCCCCATCCGCATCGCCTTTTCCGGCGCCGCGGTGACGCCGATGAAATGCGGCGAGGCGAAGGGGTTTTCCAGACCAAGCCGCTCCCGGAACCAGGCGACCGCGGTGCGCGCGTTGAGCAGGGTCTCCGAGGTGTTGAAGGATTTGCTGGAAACAATGACCAGGGTGGTTTCCGGGTCGAGGCTCGCCAGGGTCGAGCGGATCGGCTCGCCATCCACATTGCTGAGAAAATGGCAGCGAACTTCCTTGTGGGCGTACTCCTTCAATGCTTCGCAGGCCAGTTTCGGCCCGAGGTCCGAGCCGCCGATACCGAGATTGACCACATCGCGAATCGGTTTGCCCGTGACACCTTGCCATTGGCCGGTGCGGATTCTCGCGCTGACCGCCTTGATTCGCCCGAGTTGCGATTCGATTTCCCCCGCCAATTCACCCAGCCCGTCGGCCTCCAGATCCTCGGCGGCGGCGCGCAGGGCGGTGTGCAGCACGGGCCGCTGTTCGCTGGCATTGATCGCCCCGCCGCGGAACATGCTTTCCCGGTGTTCCGCCAGGGGCGAATTTTCCGCAAGCGCGAGCAGGCCAGCCAGTATCTCGTCGTTCACCAGATTGCGGGAATAGTCGAGATACAAACCCGCGGCGGAAAGCTGATAGCGGCTGGCGCGGTCGGGCCCGAGCAGCGGGCGAAAGTCCCCCTGCCCCTGGCTTTCGGCGAGTTCGGTCAGTCGCCGCCACTGACGGTTTTCGGTGATGCGGGATGTATCCATGGGGAGGTCTTGCCTGGCGTGCTGTCCCATGGGGCGGCACACTAGGGCAAATTCCAGTTGAAGCGGTGGGTGACGCCTTCCACGGCTACCGTCTCATTATCCACGACACGGGGCTGGTAGCGCAGGCGGGATGCGGCGCGCAGGGCGGCCTGGTCGAAAATCGCCGGCGGATTGGCTTCGATCACCACAAGATCGCGCACGCCGCCGTTTTCGGTAATGGTGAATTCCACCACCACATGGCCTTCAAGTCCCTGCTCCCGGGCGAATTCGGGATATTGCGGCGTGACGAAACTCGCCGAAAGATATTCCCGGAAATTCGGCTCCTGCGGCGGCGCGTCCACGAGCAATTCTTCGCGATTGTCCAACTCGAACTGGAAAACATAGCGCACGTCGCGCACCATGCGGTTGAGAATATTGTCGAAATTCATCCGCCGGGCGGCATTGATCGCGGCCCGTTCAAAATACCCGGTGGGCTGCTGATTGATGACGTCGATGGTGTCGGGAATCACCGTGCCGCTTTCATCCACGGTGAAGGCGAGCATGACCCAGCCCTCTATGCCCAGGGTGCGGGCCTGGAGCGGATACACCGGTTGCGGCGCATTGAGCACCACTAACCCCCGGGTGGAATTGGGAGGCGCGTTGGCCGTGGAAGGCGAAGTGGTGAATCCGTCGAGACTGACGCCGCCGCATCCGCCAAGCACGGCAAGGCCGGAGGCCAGACAAGCGCCTCGCAATCGCCTGCGCCCGGTTCTCGTGGTGAATCCGCCGGGCTTTGGTTGGGCCGCCTGGAACATGGCCAGTCTTCGCGTCCGGAAACTCTGCGCAATGGATCAGAAGGTGGCGCTTACCCGAAACGCCAGCTCCATGCCGCTGCCGTTGCAATAGTGTTCGATCTCCTCGACGATGCCGTCCGCTGTCGCGCCGAGGAAGCGGGTCCGCTTGCGGCAGTATTCGCCTTCGGTAATATTGCGCGATTCGAGCCGAAAGGTGAAGTTTTCAAAGGCTTTCTTTTCCACGAAGGCGGTCAGGAACGGGTCTTCGATCCGCTCTTCAATGTCGATGATGTCGATTTCGGTGCGTCCGCTGCCGCCATTGGAAGAGTGCGAATAGAACATGCCATAGGTCAGGCCCTGCTCGACCATGTCATTGCGGAAGCCCACATTGGTTGACCAGCGCTCGCTCCCGGGCTGGCGTCGCCTCTGGCCGAGAAAGGGGTCGATGAACTCCGAATCCCGTAGGCGGATGCCGGTGGTGAGCAGGGCGTTGGGCATGCCGAGCATGGGCAGCCGGGTGCTCAGGTCGAGATTGAGGCCGTAGCGCTTGCCGTCGCCCGCATTGCCCCGGGCGGAGCGCAGCATATCCGGGCCCGGCGAAACGTCCACCCTTTCGATCAGATCCCGCAGATCGCGATACCAGAACTGGGAGTTGACCACGCCGAGATTGTTGGGCAGGCGCATTTCCAGGTTCAGCTCGTAACGCCAGGATTGCTCCTGGCGAATTTCGGGATTGCCCGCCTGGGTATTCTGGTCGTCGTCGCTGTAGTCGGTGGACGCGCTGAAATCGGAAAAACTCAACTGCTGGATGTCCTTCTCGACCCGGGCCCGCAATTGCAGGCTTGGCGTGATGTCGAAGCGGTAATCCACCTTGGGCCGGAAGAACTGGAAATCCCGGGAATTGAACACGTCTCCGGTCTGGGAAATGGTCGAGGATTCCAGCACCACCGAGCTTTCCAGCGACATGCGCTGGTTCAGTTGCCAGTTGTGCACCGCGAAGCTTTCATAGCGCATTTCCTCGACCTGGGAGTCGCTGTTGTCGATGGTCACCGGCACCAGATTGGCATACTCCGGCGAACGCTGGCCGGGGATGTCGAGCCCCATGCGCAGGCCGTTGTCGCGAATCGTCTGGGCGCCTTCGATGCCGACTTCAAGGCCCTGCTGCCGGGCCATATTGAAAGTGTAGGAAGTGCGGGCGATGCGTTCCCGGTCGCGGCCGAGATCGTCCAGAAACAGGTTGGGTTCCCGTTCGCCGTCGATCAGGTCCGAGCGGGTGCGGCTGAAACGGAATTCCCGGTCATTGACGATAAACAGGAAGCGGTAGGTGCCGGCGCCGGTGAAATCGCGCTCGTAGTCGCCGCCGATCTCCCAGGAATAGCGCCGGCTGGTATTGTCTTCGCGCTGCAGGCGAATCCGGTCGTTGACCAGGTCGTGAATGCTGCGGTCGCGCCAGGAGGGGGAATCGCCCCGGGTTTCGTAGAGCCCGTTCAGTTGCAGCACCTGATTGTCGAAGCGGTAGCCGAAATTGCCGCTCACCTGGTATTCAAGTTCGTCGCGGACGCTGTCCTCGTGGCGGATTTCCCGCAATTCGTGGTCCGGGTCGTAGCTGAATTCGCGGGCTTTGGAACGGTTGTAACGGGGATTGGCCTCGAAATGCAGCAGATAGTTGAGATCGCCGCTCTGGCCGCTGTAGGAAAGCTGGCCGCCGGTATCGATCTTGCCGTCGTTGGAGCGGTCGGTCTGCACTTCCACCGTGGTGCTCGAAGTCGACATCACATCGAGCAGGACCACATTGACGATCTGGGCGCCGCCGCGAATCTCGATATCCCCGGAAGTGCCGCGGATGATTTCGATGTAATCCACCTGGTCCGCGGCAATGCGCTGGAGCTGGTCGCGCCCGCCGGAACTCTTGCCGGTGATGCGCTGACCGTTGATCAGCACTTCGCCTTCGCCGGAGCCGAGGCCGCGCCGGCCGCGGTTGCCGCGTCCCGAGTTCCCGCCACGACCCATGGCGAGGTTGATGCCGGGAATCCGGTTGAGCATGTCGTTCACCGAAACCGGCAGGAACTCGGCGAAATACGAGGCCGGATAGACGATGGTGGAGTTATCGGTGGAGTCTTCCGGTCCGGGAATCTGCTGGGCCTGCAGCGGCAGGCAGAATATCGACAGCAGTGCTGCGACGGCGATGAATGTGCGGATTGACTTGAACTTCATGATACTTCCATCAGGCCGGGTGGGCGCACGCTCCGTCAGCTATCCCTCTACAAACGCGGGGCAGTATACCCGGCAAAGCAGGCTGTTTCTGTGACATTTTGTGGAACAACGGCGATTCCCCGGGAAAGCCGCATACTCCCACAGTATCGGCAGACCCGCGCCATGATTTTGTCCCGTTTTGTGTTTACCGGAGTTCAAGAGCGTAGATTCGGCTCTCCCTGGAGCCAAACAGCCATTGACGGAAGGGAAGAAATTCGTCCCGCTTCAGAACTGGAATTCAGGCGTGGTGACCACCAGTCCGTCGAGTTCCTCGCTGAGGTTGATCTGGCACGAGAGGCGGGAATTGTCCCGGCGGCCGTCGGTCATGTCTAGCATGTCGTCCTCATCCTCTTCCATGGGCGGCAGACGGTCGAGCCAGTCCTCATTGACAAAAACGTGGCAGGTGGCGCAGGAACAGCAGCCGCCGCAGTCGGCGTCGATGCCGGGCAGCTTGCTGGAAACCGCCGTCAGCATCAGCGAATTGCCCGCGACGCCCTCCACGGTGCGCTCGGTTCCGTCGTGTTCGATGAATGTAATCCTGATCATTTACTGTGGCCCCCGAAACAACGGCGCAAACATACCAGCAAGTCGCACGGAACGAAAGTGCGGGAGCCTTCAGAGGCTTCGGGGGACCGGGATGTTGAACTGCCGCAGGGTGCCTTCGACGGAAGGTTTGGCGAGACGGATTCGCTCGGCGTCCAGCAGGAAGGAGAAAATGAGACCGAGCCCGAGGATGAGCATGCCGATCAAGAAGCAATAGATCACCGCCCGGTCCGGGTACACATCCTTGTAATAGCCCACATAGAGCGGGCCGACGATGCCCGCCGCCGCCCAGGCGGTGAGCATGGCGCCGTAGATGGCGGACATGTTCCTGCTGCCGAATACGTCGATGATGAAGGAAGGCATGGTGGCGAATCCGCCGCCGAAACACAGCAGGATGTAGCAGACCAGCACCGAGAAGACCCAGGGGTCGCGCTCGGTCATGAGAATCGCGAAAACCACCATCTGGGTCGCGAGCAGCAGGCGGAACACCGTAACCCGGCCGATGAGATCGGACAGCAGCCCCCAGAGCAACCTGCCCAGGCCGTTGAAGAGCGAACTCACGGCGATGAGCATGGCGCCGTATTCGGCGAGCACCTGGGGGTCGATCCCTGGTTCGGCAATCCCCCAGACATCCTGCAGCAGCGACGACTGGAAGCTGATGACGGAAATGCCCGCCGAGATATTGAAGAAGAAGATCAGCCAGATGATGATGAATTCCCGGGACCTGAGGCAGCGGCGCACAAAGCGGGGGTGATCGGCACCCACCGGCTCCTGCGCCGCCGGGGAGCCGGCGCCCGCGCTCGCCGGCGCATGGTTTTCCGGTGGATTGCGGATGAACAGGCTGACAGGGATCAGGACGGCGGCGAAAATGATTCCCAGCCACATGAAAATCTCGGGCAGGTCTTCGGCGGTCTGCACCACCAGAAAAGGCGCCAGCAGGCGGCTGAACAGAAAGGCGCCGACGCCGAAACCCATCACCACGATGCCCGTGGCAAGTCCTTTCCGGTCGGGATACCACTTGGCCACGGTAGCGACGGGCGTAACATAGCCCAGGCCGATGCCGGCGCCGCCGACGACGCCATAGCCGAAGTAGAACAGCGGCAGATTGTTGTATTCCAGCGCCGGCGCGGCGATGAGATAGCCCAGGGAAAACAGGATGCTGCCGCCGAGGGCAAGCTTGCGCGGGCCAAGCCGCGGCAATGCCATTCCCGCCCAGGCCGCGGCGATGCCCAGCGAGAAAATCGTGATGCCGAAGGCGATTGCCGTGTCGGTATTGCTCCAGCCAAGCTGGTTCACCAGCATGGTCTGGAAAAAACTCCAGGCGTAAACGGTTCCCAGGCAGAGTTGCAGCCCCGCGCAAAGCAGGACGATAACGAATCGCGGAAGGGCGATCATCTTGCCGCGGCGCGGTTCAGGATGCTTCCGGCCGGGCGAGCGCGCCGGCTTTTTCCGGATCGGCCACCCTGGAGAAGTACAGCAACAGGCGGGCAAGCTGGCCGGCTTCGTCGTCGCGTTCGAGCAAGGCGCCGGGGACCGGCTCCCCCTCCTGTTCGGCCCTGGCAAGTTGCACGGCGTAGGTGAGCAGATGCTCCACGGGCCGGGCCGCGAGATTCATGAGCATGATGGCGGCGATGATACCCACCAGAAAGATCGACGAAATGAGATACATCTGCCGGCCCACGGCCTGCTGGATCTTGAGGGTGATAACCGACTTGTCCATGCCGATATGCACCGACCCGGCAACGCCGGCAAGTATCGGGCTGCCCACTTCCACATAGCTGTCGGCGCCGGAGAGCACGCGCTCCACGGTGCCGGTATCGGCCGGGTCCGAGGCGAGAATTTCTCCGGGAATCCCGGGAACGAAGGTATGGGCGAGAAACTCGCCGTCTTCGTTGACGATGTAGATGTAACTGATGCCCTGAATTTCCAGAAACTGATCGATCAGGGACTGGAGGGCGGACAGGTCGCGGTTGAGAATGATGTCCACGCTGGCGTCGGCGATGGTCTGGGCGATGCCCCGGCTGTTGGTTTCGTATTCTTCGGAAAGCTGGGAATCCACCGTGGCGATACACACCCAGGAAGTGGAGACCGCGATGATGCCGAAGAGCAGGAATATCCCGAACAGCGGCCTGCGAAACAGTTTTTGCACGTTCATGTTCAATTTCATCTTATCCAAACCTCGCCTGCCAATCGTCGAGTGGCACGAACCGGCCCTGATCCACCACGGTGTAGTACAGCCGCTGCATCCCCTGCCGCCGCTGCTCGGAAAACGAAACCATCTCCCCAATGCCGAGATCGTAGTCCCGCACGGTGAAAACCGCCTGTTCCAGCCGGTCGCGGCTGGGGGAGTCGCCCATGCGGCTGAGGATCTCCACGAGCATCTTCGCATTCACGAAGCCTTCGAGGCTGACGAAGCTGCGGTCAAAGGGCACGTAATCCGGCTGGCGCAGGAGTTCCGGGACTTCCGGCCGGTACCGGTCCATCAGTTCGGCGTATTCCCTGACCACGGGGATGCTCTCGTCTTCGTAGCTCGGCACCACCTGGGAGTTCACCAGGTAGCGGGTGTAGCGTTCGCTGTCGTCAACGCTGTCGGCGATGAGCTGCAGCAGGTTTTCGCTGCCGACGAAGGACAGGTTGGCGACGGGGACTTCAAGCCCGAGGTCGATGGCGTCGCGGAGAAATGCCGCGCAGGCGCCGTAGGCGCCAATGCAGATCACCGCGTCGGGGCCGGCGTTGCGCAGTATCTCCACCTGTTCGCCCATGCTGCGGCCATAAGCGGCGCCGCGGGTATAGGTCGCCTCGCCGACGATCTGCCCGCCCCGGGCGCCCAAGGCCTCGCGGACTCCCGCCCAGCCGCTGCGCCCATAGGCGTCGGCCTGGTAGAAGACGGCGATGCGGCGGCGGCCGATGCGGAGGAAATTCTCCACCAGGCCCGCGGTTTCCTCGCGGTAGGACGCGCGCAGGTTGAATGCGAACTCTCCGTAGGGCGGCTCCCGCTGGGGCTGGGCGCCGGTGAACGGAAAGAACATGTACACATTTTCTTCCTGGAACTTCTTGAGAATCGGCAGCACCCGGGTAACCGTGGGCGTGCCCACATAGCCGAACAGGGCGAACACCTGATCCCGAAGCAGCAGCTCCATGGTGTTCTGCACCGAGGGAACGGGCTGATAGCCATCGTCATAAAGCCGCAGCGCTATGCGGCGGCCGCCGATGCCGCCCTGCTCATTGACCCGGGTAAAGCAGGCCTGGGCGCCGCGGTACAACTCGATGCCAAGGCCGCGGGAGGGTCCGGAAAAGGCGGCGGAAGTGCCGAGCAGGATTTCGTCGTCGGATACGCCTTCGTGGAAACCCGTCGCGGAACCGGCGGTTTCATCCTGGGCAAAAGCCGCGCCCGGGCCAAGCCAGGGCGCGGCCAGGCTGCCCAGGATGCTGGTCCGCAGAAACTTGCGCCGGGTCAATGCTCTCATGGAACCGAATTGTGCATGGATTTCGAGTGGCGGAAAAGCCGCCAGCGTACCGAAAGTCCGCTGCGTTGTCGATTGTCACATGGAGCCTGGTCCGGAAGCGTGTTGCCGAATTGCAGCTACCCTGCGTACCCGAATGTCTCACCGCGCTTCGTTTCGCGGAGATTCTGCGACTTCGCTTCGCGGGCGACTCAAGCAGGTTGGTTGGCGAAGCAACAGCATCTGCCTCCAGTCCGTCGTATCATTGCCGGCCACGATGCGTAACCTGTGAGAGTTTCCCGATGTCATACAGATCCCTTGCCGCTTGCTGTCTGGTCTGGGCTTGCTGTCTTGCCCCGGCGCAGGCGGCCGAATCCGAATCCCTTTCCGCCGAGCTTGCGTCCATCGTCGAGGCGTACTTCGAAGCCTCCCTGGAACTCAATCCGCTGAGCGCCACCTTTCTCGGCGACAGCCGCTACAACGACCGGCTCGCCAACTATCTCGGCGCCGAACACCGCGGCGCATCGGCGGCGCTGGACCGGGACTATCTGGCGCGCATCGGGACCATCGACCCGGACCAGCTCGACCGCCAGGACCGGCTGACCTATGAGATTTTCCGGCTCGATCTCGAAAACAACCTGGAAATCAGCGAGTTCCCCGGGCACCTCCTCGCCATCAACCAGTTTTACTCTTTCGCCAACCAGTTCGCCCAGCTTGGCAGCGGCTCAAGCGCGCATCCCTTCGTCAGCGAAAAGGACTATCGGGACTTTCTTTCGCGCATGGCGGATTTCGTCGTGCTGAGCGATCAGGCGATCGCCAACATGCGCGTGGGAATGGACCGGGGCGTGGTGCAGCCGAGAGTTCTCATGGAGCGGGTGCTGGGGCAGCTTGCATCGCTGGACCGGGATTTCCCCGACAGCGTCTTTTACGGGCCCATCGGGAATCTTCCCGAAGACCTGTCGCCGGAACTGCGCCAAAGCCTTGCCGGGGACTACGCCCGGGCCTGGGAGGAACAATTGCGCCCGGCCTACCGGAAGCTGCGCGACTTCATTCGCGACGACTATTTGCCCAGGGCGAGGGACAGCGTGGGGATGTCCGATCTTCCCGGAGGCGCGGATTGGTACGCCATCCTGGTCAGGCATACCACCACCACCGATCTGACGCCGGAGGAAATCCACCGGATTGGCCTTGACGAGGTGGCTTCCATACAGGAAGAAATGCGCCAGGTGATGGCGGAAGTTGGCTTTGCCGGCGAGTTGCCCGAGTTTTTCGAATACCTCAAAACCGAGCCGAGCTTCTACTACGACGAACCCGAACAATTGATAGAAGGCTACCGCGCCATGTCGGATCATGTGCAAAGCCTCGTGCCGGCGCTGTTCGAGAGTTTTCCCCGGTCGCAATTCGAGGTGCGCGCCGTGGAGGCCTACCGGGAGCAGTCCGCGGCGGCCGGTTCCTATCGCTCCGGCACGCCCGACGGCGCCAGACCCGGCATATTCTTCGCCAATACCTATGACCTGGCTTCGCGGCCCGGGTGGGAAATGGAGTCGCTGTTCCTCCACGAAGCGATTCCCGGCCACCACTACCAGATTTCCCTGCAGCAGGAACTCGAAGACCTGCCTCGCTTCCGCCGTTTCGGCGGCAATACCGCATTCGTCGAAGGCTGGGCCCTGTACACCGAATCCATCGGCAGGGAGCTGGGCCTGTACACCGACCCGTACCAGTATTTCGGCATGCTCAACGCCGAACTCTGGCGCGCCGTCCGCCTCGTGGTGGACACGGGACTTCACGCAAAGGGCTGGACCCGGGAAGACGTGCTTGCCTACATGTTCGAAAACTCCGCATCCGGCGAGGCCAACGCCATCAGCGAAGCCGAACGCTATATCGCCATTCCCTCCCAGGCCCTGGCCTACAAGATCGGCGAACTCAAGATCAGGGAGCTGCGCGACCGCGCCGAAGCCGCCCTGGGGGACGACTTCGACGTGCGCGAGTTCCATACTCAGGTACTCATGGACGGCGCGCTGCCCCTGCGCCTGCTCGAAGCCAAGATCGACGCCTGGATTGCATCGAAATGAGGCGGAAACTGTTGCGCCCTGTCCCGCCCCTGCTGGCGCTGCTGGCCGCGGGTTCCGCCGCCGCCCAGCCGGTTGCGCTCGAGGATTGCCGCATCAGTGCCGGCTCCGGCATGCCGAGCATGGAGGCGCGCTGCGCGACCCTTTCCCGGCCGCTCGACCCGACCGGTGAAGTGGAAGGGGAAATCGAACTGCGGGTGGCCGTGGTGCCGGCCCTCGATCTCGAACCCGGGCCCGACCCGCTGGTTCCCATCGCCGGCGGCCCCGGCCAGGGCAGCGTGCAGTTCTTCCTGTCCCATGCCGGCGCATTCGAGCGGGTGCGCCGCAGCCGCGACATTCTGCTCGTGGACCAGCGCGGCACCGGCGAGTCCGCCACCATGGACTGCGAATTCGATGACGACATCGTCGATGGGCAGTATTCCATCGAGTTGACCATCGAATACACCGAATCCTGCCTCGCGCAATTGCCATACGACCCGCGCTTCTTCACCACCAGCGTCGCCGTGGAGGACCTGGAAGCCGTTCGCCAGGCCCTGGGTTACGGCCCGCTCAATCTGTACGGCGTTTCCTACGGCTCCCGGGTGGCCCAGCATTTCGCCCGGCGCTACCCGGAAGCCACCCGCACGATGATCGTGGATGGCGTGGTTCCGCCGCAAAAGGCCATCGGCCCGGAAATCGCCACGGAAAGCCAGAAAGCCGTGGAGGACATTCTCGCGCGCTGCATCGAGGACGCGAACTGCGGGGAACGGTTTCCCGATATCGACCAGACTTTCCGCCGCGTCCTCCAGACCCTGAGCAACTCGCCCGCGCAAATCGAAGTCCCCCATCCGAATACGGGGCGACCCGAACCCCTCACCTTCGGCCGCAATGAATTCGCGGCGGCGATCCGGCTGCTGGCCTACAGCCCGCTTTCCATCTCCCTGATTCCGCTGCTGGTGCGGGAAGCGGGGGAGCAGCGTTACCAGGGGCTGGCGGCGCAGTATCTGATGACGACGATCTCCCTCATGGACTCCCTCTCGCTGGGCATGCACAACAGCGTTCTCTGCACCGAGGATGCGCCGTTCTACGGCGGCGAGCCGGTGGATGCCGACTTGCTGGAGGCGAGCTACATGGGGCCGCTGCAGCTCCAGGCGCTGGAGGCGATCTGCTCGGTCTGGCCCCGGGGCCCCATGGATGAGGGTTTCAAGACGCCATTGGCGACGGATGTCCCGGTACTGCTGCTCTCGGGAACCGCCGACCCGATCACGCCGCCGGCCTGGGCCGAACTGGCCATGGCGGAAATGGACAATGCCCTGCACCTGATCGGCGAGCGCCAGGGCCACGGGCAGATCAATGTGGGCTGCGTACCCGGAATCGTTGCCGACTTCATCGACTCCGCCGACCCCGCGTCACTCGATACGCAATGTCTCGAGCGCAGTTTCGTCATGCCCTTCTTTCTCGACTTCTCCGGGCCGGCGCAATGATCCGGGTCGAGGGCATCCACAAATCCTTCGGCAAGGTGCATGCGGTTCGCGGCCTGAGCTTTGACGCCCTGGACGGCAGGATCACCGGATTGCTCGGCCCCAACGGCGCCGGCAAGTCAACGACCCTGCGGATACTTTGCACCCTGCTCAGGCCCGATGAGGGCACGGCGAGCATTGACGGCGCCGATGTGGTTGCGGACAGCCACGGGGCGCGGCGCAGGATTGGTTCGCTGCCCCATGATTCCGGCCTCTATCCGCGACTTACGGCGCGGGAAAACATCGCCTATTACGCCCGGCTCTGCGGCCTCGACAAGGGTCTCATCGAAGACAGGGTGGACGGCATCGTCAAGACGCTGGAAATCGGCGATTTCGCGGATCGCCGCGCCAAGGGCTTTTCCCATGGCCAGCGCACCAAGGTGGCGCTCGGGCGGGCGCTGGTACACGATCCAGGGAACCTGCTCCTCGACGAGCCCACCGCCGGGCTCGATGTGATAGCCACCCGCAGCCTGCGCGAACTGATTCTGAAACTGAAAGACGAGGGGCGCTGTGTGCTGTTCTCAAGCCATGTCATGCAGGAAGTCGCCGCATTGTGCGATGACATCTGCATCATGGCCGCCGGCAGGATCGCGATTCACGACTCGGTGGACGGCATTCGCCAGCGCACCGGGTGCGACGATCTCGAAGAAGCCTTTCTCGCGGCGCTCGCCCTGGTGGAGGACGATTGATGGGCGCCTTTTTCCATGTCTTTCGCAAGGAAGTCGTCGACAACTTCCGGGACCGCCGTTCGCTGCTGACGGCGGTGGCCATGGTAGCCATGTTTCCCCTGCTGATGGCCTCGCTGATCGGCTTTCAGATTGACCGCTCCTTCGACACCGAAACCGATCTGGTCTCCCTGCCGGTAATCGGCGCCGGGCACGCGCCCAATCTGATGCGCTATCTGGAAAGCCGCCATATCGATATCGTGGCGGGACCGGGGGATACCGATGCTGCCATGGCGGCTGTGGAGGCGGGCGATCTCGATGTGGTGCTGCGGGTCCCCGAGAATTTCGGCGAACAACTCGCCGACATGATCCCCGCCAAGGTGGAGCTCTATCTGGACCAGGCGAACACCGCGGGGGACGCCGATGTGGGCCGGGTTCTCGATGCGCTGTATGCCTACAACCAGACCTTGGCCAACATCAGGATATCGGCCCGGGGGGTCAATCCAAACCTGTTGCGACCGCTCAATATCGACACCATCGATGTTTCGACTCCCAGCGGTCGCGCCGCCATCCTGCTGGGCATGATGAGCTATTTCCTGCTCTTCTCTCTTTTGATGGGCGGCATGTATCTCGCGATTGACGCCACCGCCGGCGAGCGCGAGCGGGGCTCCCTCGAACCCCTGTTGTCGCTGCCGGTGACACGCAGCCATCTGATTCTCGGCAAGATCGCCGCCTGCGGCGTATTCATGGCGGTTTCCCTGTTGTTGAGCCTGTTGTCGTGGTTCGTGGCGCTGCGTTTCATACCACTGGCGCAAATCGGCATGACCCCGAATTTCAGTTTGCCGGTGGTTTTCGCCGCGTTCCTCCTGCTCTGCCCGATGCTCTTCATCGGCGCTTCATTGATGACGTTGGTCTCCTCCTTTACCAAGACCTACAAGGAAGCCCAGACCTGGCTGAGCTTTGTGATTCTGGCGCCCACGATGCCGATTCTGATCGTCAGCTTCCTGAATCTGCGGCCCAGGCTGGAGTTCATGTTCATCCCCTCCCTGAGCCAGCACCTGATCCTGGTCGACATGATCAGCAACGAACCGGTAAATCTCCTCCACGCGGCCATATCGGCGGCGAGCACCCTGGCCCTGGGCGCCATCCTCGCCTGGGCCTGCGTCCGCATATACCGCCGCGAAGCCCTGCTCGGCTGAGTGGGGGCCAGGAGCCTGCGCCGCAGGAGACTATTCGTCCTCGGGCTTGAAGGGTGGGCAGGCGCAGAAGAGGTTGCGGTCGCCGTAGACGTTGTCGATGCGGTTGACGCAGGGCCAGAATTTGTCGATGGCTTCGGCGGCGCCCGGGAACGCGGCCTGGCGCTTGCCGTAGGGCCGCTGCCAGTTTTCGTCGAGCAGGTCTTCCTGGGTGTGGGGGGCGTTCTTGAGGGGATTGTTGTCGCGGTCCGCCTCGCCGGCTTCGATGGCGGCGATTTCGCCGCGGATTTGGATCATGGCGTCGATGAAACGGTCGAGTTCGGCGCGGTTTTCGCTTTCGGTGGGTTCGATCATCAGGGTTCCCGGCACCGGGAAGGACATGGTGGGGGCGTGGTAGCCGAAATCCATCAGGCGCTTGGCGATGTCTTCATCGGTGATTCCGGTGCTCTGCTTCAGCGGGCGCAGGTCGATGATGCATTCGTGGGCCACCATGCCGTTCTGGCCGGTGTAGAGCACCGGGAAATGCCCGCCCAGGCGCCGGGCCACGTAGTTGGCGTTGAGAATCGCCACCCCGGTCGCCTTGCGCAGCCCCGCGGCGCCCATCATGGTGATGTACATCCAGGAAATCGGCAGAATGCCGGCGCTGCCCCAGGGCGCGGCGGACACCGCGGTATTGCCGGGGTTTGGCCCGTTAAGGGCGACCTGGCTGTGATTCGCCACATGGGGCGCAAGATGCGACTTGACCCCGATGGGACCCATGCCCGGGCCGCCGCCGCCGTGCGGGATGCAGAATGTCTTGTGCAGATTGACGTGGGCGACATCGGCGCCAATCAGGCCGGGGCTGGTCAGGCCGATTTGGGCATTGAGATTGGCGCCGTCCATGTATACCTGGCCGCCGGCGTCATGGACGATTCCGCAAATCTCCCGCACCGCTTGCTCGAACACGCCGTGGGTGGAGGGATAGGTAATCATCAGCGCCGCCACCCGGCCGCTGTGCTTCTCGACTTTCGCCCGCAGGTCGGCCACGTCGATATTGCCCGAATCGTCGCAGCGCACCAGCGCCACCTTCATGCCGATCATGATGGCGCTGGCGGGATTGGTGCCGTGGGCGGAAGCGGGAATCA
Organism: Pseudomonadales bacterium; assembly: GCA_022827425.1. Taxonomy (GTDB): domain Bacteria; phylum Pseudomonadota; class Gammaproteobacteria; order Pseudomonadales; family Pseudohongiellaceae; genus UBA9145. The sequence continues at coordinate 25,860 of JAJDSZ010000108.1, forward strand.
GGCAGACATCGCGGTGGCCCTCGCCCCTGGCGGCAAGATACTTGCGGATGGCGAGCAGGCCGGCGTATTCGCCCTGGGCGCCGGAATTGGGCTGCATGCTGACCGCGTCAAAACCGGTGATTTCCGCGAGCATGGCCTCAAGCTCGCCGATCATTCGCAGATAGCCCTTCATCTGCGCTTTCGGCGCGAAAGGATGGGGGGCGGAGAATTCGGGCCAGGAAACCGGCATCAACTCCGCGGCGGCATTGAGCTTCATGGTGCAGGAGCCCAGGGGAATCATGGCGTGGGTGAGGGAGACATCCCGATTCTCCAGGCGCTTGAGATAGCGCATCATCCCGGTTTCCGAGTGATAGCGGTTGAAGTTGGGATGCCTGAGAAATTTCGTCTTGCGCGCGAGTTGCGCCGGAATGCCCGGGGCGCCGGGAGCGAGCTGCGCGTCGATGCCGGCAAGCGACAATACCGCCGCGCCATCGTCGCCGAGCAGGACCTGCCAAAGCGATTCCACATCGGCGGGCGTGGTGCATTCATCCAGGCTCAGGCCCACTTCGCCGGTGCTCCCATCGAGCCGCAGGTTGATGTTGCGCGCTGCCGAGCGCTCGGCGATGCCGGCGAAGCTGGCTGGGTCGACTTGCAGGCTCAAGGTATCGAAGAAGCCGCTTGCCGGCGCGTCGATGCCGCCCTGGCGCAGCCCGGCGGCAAGAATCCCGGTGAGCCGATTGACCCGGCCGGCAATGCGCGCGAGGCCTTCGGGGCCATGGTACATGGCGTACAGCGCGGCGATATTGGCGAGCAGCACCTGGGCGGTGCAGATATTGCTGTTGGCCTTCTCCCGGCGGATATGCTGCTCCCGGGTTTGCAGCGCCATGCGCAGGGCCGGGCGGCCCCGGACATCTTTGGATACGCCGATGATGCGCCCGGGCACGGCGCGGCGGAATTCTTCCCGGGTGGCGAAGTACGCCGCGTGTGGGCCGCCGTAGCCCATGGGCACGCCAAAGCGCTGGGAGGACCCGGTCACCACATCGGCGCCCATGGCACCGGGGGATTCGAGCAGGCACAGGCTGAGCAAGTCCGCCGCCACCGCGGCGATGGCGCCCTGCCGATGAAGATGTTCGATGGCCGGGCGCAAGTCACGCACCGCGCCGGACAGACCCGGATACTGCAGCACCGCGCCGAACAGGCCTTCATCGGGCATCTGCGCCGGGTCGCCGATGACAAGTCCGAAGCCGAAGCACTCGGCCCGGGTGCGAAGCACGTCGATTGTCTGGGGAAAACAGTCCCGGTCGACGAAAAAATCGCCCGCGCCGCGCTGGCGGCAGACCCGTTTCGCCAGCGCCATGGCTTCGGCCACCGCGGTGGCCTCATCGAGCAGGGAGGCGTTCGCCAGGGGCATGCCGGTGAGGTCCATGCTCAGGTGCTGGAAAGCGAGCAGGCATTCGAGCCGGCCCTGGGATATCTCCGCCTGATACGGTGTGTACGCGGTGTACCAGCCGGGATTTTCCAGCACATTGCGCTGGATCACCGCGGGTAGGTGGGTGTCGTGGTAACCCATGCCGATAAAGGAGCGGGCGGGAAGGTTTTCCGCGGCGATGGCCTTCAGCCTGGCGAGCGCTTCAGGTTCTGGAACCGGGTCCCCAAGCGCGAGCGGCCTGCCGTCGAGGATGCTTGCGGGCAGCGTTCTCGCGGTGAGATCGTCAAGGGATCCGAGGCCAAGGGCCTCAAGCATGTTCCGGATTTCTTCGTCGTCCGGCCCGATATGCCGGTCGACGAATTCATTGCGGTACAGCAGGGATTCGAGGCGTGCGCTACTCATCCGCGCAATGGTCCGCGTAGGCCCCCGCGCCGAGCAGTTCGTTGAGGTCCTTTTCGTCGGTGATGGTCATCCGGTAAATCCAGCCGCCGTCGTAAGGCGCCGAGTTCACGAGTTGCGGGTTTTCGATGAGCGCTTCATTGACTTCGGTGATTTCGCCGCTGGCGGGGCTGTACAGGTCGGAAGCCGCCTTGACCGACTCCACCACGGCCACTTCGGCCCGGGCCTCGATTTCCGCCCCCGGCTCTGGCAATTCAACAAATACGATATCGCCCAGCGCTTCCTGGGCGTGATCGCTGATGCCCACGGTGGCGATACCGTTCCCATCCACCTTGACCCACTCGTGGGTGGCGGCGTAATGCAAATCTTCTGGAATGTTTGACACCCGCGTCCCCTCGGTTCGTTCGTGTTGCCCTGCAGCCTGTTGTCGCGGTGGAACTACTCGAAAACGCGCTTGCCGAAGCGGACGAATCCGGGTTTGACGATCTTCAGCGGAGTCATTGCGCCGCGCAGTTCCACCTGGCAGCTCTGGCTGCCCCCCGGGATTCTAGCCAATGCGATGGATTGCTTCAATGTGGGTGAAAAACTGCCGCTGGTGATGACTCCCGCACCCTTGTCGGTCCGCACCTGCTGGCCATTGCGGAGCACTCCCCGGGCTTCGAGCACAAGGCCCGCAAGCACTGGCCCCCCATCCTGTTCGCGGCTTTCCCGCTGGCGCCGCAAGGCTTCCCGACCGATGAATTCCCTGCCTTCATCGCGCCAACTCACAGTCCAGCCGAGATTGGCGGCAAGCGGCGAGGTGTTTTCGTCCATGTCCTGGCCGTACAGGTTCATGCCCGCTTCGAGACGAAGGGTGTCCCTGGCGCCGAGGCCGACGGGTTTGACTCCCGCGGCGAGCAGCTTGCCCCACAATTCGCCGGCGGACTCTCCCGGCAGCATGACTTCAATGCCGAGTTCGCCGGTGTAACCCGTCCGCGCCACCAGCCGGCCTTCGTGTTCCAGCGCGCCGAAGTTGCCCAGCCGCCGCACTTTCCCGGCGCAGTCCCCTGGCAGCGCGCCACAGGCGAGTTCAATCGAATTCGGTCCGTGGATGGCAAGCATCGCGACATGGGGCCGCTCTTCGACCTGGACGTTGTAGCCGGGGCTGTTCCGCGCCAGCCAGACCAGCGCCTTGCGGCGCGTGGCGCAGTTGGTCACCAGACGGTAGCCCGCCGCCAGGCGATAGACAATCAGGTCATCGACCACGCCGCCTTCGTGATTCAGCAGCAGGCTGTACTGCGCCCTGCCGGGCGCTTCCAGCCGCGCCACGTCGTTGGCCAGCAGATAACGCAGCCAGTTACCGGCGTCGCCGCCTCCCACATCGATCACCGTCATGTGGGAAACATCGAACACGCCGGCGTCCCGGCGAACCTGGTGATGCTCCCCGATCTGGGAGCCGTAATGCAGCGGCATGTCCCAGCCGGCGAAATCAACCATCTTCGCCCCCGCGGCCACATGCCGGTCATGTAAAGAGGTGCGTTGCCCCATGCTCCCGACTCCCCCGGGTCAACCCCTTGCGCGCGGTATGCTAGCACAGGTCCTGATTCAGGACTTGGGGGCGATGGGTGTCCCCTCTCGGTTCCTTCAAGAGCCATGAAGCGGCAATTAACTCTGCCCAAGGATTGACGAAATACGGGAATTCAGTATAGTTGGCCGGTGGACAGCAGTTTCGACCCTCAGAAAGATTTGATCAACCGCCGGAGGCACAAGTTGTCGCTGGCGTTTGGAGAGAGGGTCGTCAAAGACGATGACCATTTGATTGTTCCTTCAATTCGTCCTCAGGACGGCGAGGAGCGGTACAAGGTGATCGGTATAGTAGAGGGGAAACTGTATACCGGTGTGTATACGTGGCGGGATGGGCTGCGTCGATTCATTTGGTCAGACGGAGCAACACAGGTGAAGAAAGAGCATATCGTACTGCCGGCTGATCCTTCGGACCCGGAAGATTTTGATGTTACGCGGGAGGCGATGGAGCGAGGACAGCGAGCCCGGCTGATCAGGCAAACGAGAACCGGACTTGGACTCTCGCAGCAGGAGTTCGCGAGCCGTTTTCATGTTCCCGTGGGAACGCTGCGCGATTGGGAGCAGGCGCGAGCGCGGGCGCCCGACTTCGCCATCGCTTACGTGCGCGTCATCGGCAGACATCCCGATATAGTTTTGCAAGCTGTCGGCTGATGCGGGTTTCTTGCATGTATGAAGAAGGCGAGCCAGGAGCCTGCGCCACAGGAATTCGCGAAAGCGAAAATTCGCTATCGCCGCGCCCCCGGCCGGTCGATCGAGGCGAATATTGGTGGATATGCAACGAAATCGAGCGGTCGGGGGCTATGTGCTGAACCCGCACAGCCCGGCGATAATCCGGGGGACCTGTGGTACACTGAACGGGTTTTCGAACGATGGCCCCGAAGTGGACAAGCAATCGCTGCTCAATGAATTGAAGATCGACCGGGATGACTCGGCGGACGGGGGCTTCCGGCCCCTGCGCTGGTTCGTGCTGATCGCCTTCATCGCCGGCGCGGGCTTCGTGTTCTGGAATTTCCGACCCGTGCAACAGGCCCGGGCGCTTGCGGTGGATACCAGCATCGCCGTGGCGCCGCGCCAGCGGCTTGCGGAGAATTCCGAAAGCGTGCTTGACGCCACCGGCTACGTCATCGCCCGGCGCATGGCCACGGTGAGTTCCAAGGTGACCGGCAAGGTCATGGAAGTGCTGGTGGAAGAAGGCATGCGGGTCGAGGAAGGCCAGGTGCTTGCCCGGCTCGATGACAGCGTCAACCGCGCCCAGCTTGAAATGGAGGAAGCCCAGGTGGCTTCGGCCCGGGCTTCGCTGGAAGAGCTCGAGGTGCAGATTCGCCAGGCGGAACTGAATGTTGGCCGCACCCGGGACCTGGCCGCCAACCGGCTCGCCAGCCAGGCTGACCTCGACCGGGACGAACTGAGCCTTGCGGCCCTGCGGGCGCGGCTGGAAAAGACCGAACGCGATATCGAAGTCGCCGAGCGGGCGCTGCAGATCCAGCGGCAATTGCTAGCGGACATGCAAATCCGCGCGCCCTTTTCCGGCGTGGTCATCGCCAAGGCGGCGCAGCCCGGCGAGATGATCTCGCCCGTCGCCGCGGGCGGCGGCTTCACCGCCACCGGCATCTGCACCATCGTCGACATGGAATCCCTGGAAGTCGAAGTGGATGTCAACGAGGCCTATATCAACCGCGTCCATGCCGGACAGGAAGCAAGCATCACCCTCAATGCCTGGCCCGATGATCCCTACCGGGCCGAGGTCATCGCGATCATTCCCGCCGCCAACCGCAACCAGGCCACGGTGCGGGTGCGAATCGGCTTCAGCAACCGCGACGAGCGGGTCATGCCCGAAATGGGCGTGAAAGTCGCCTTCATGGAAGACTCCGGCGCCGCCGTCATCATGGCGCCCGCCAGCGAAGAACCCCTCGCCGGCGTCCTCGTTCCGGGCTCGGCCATCGTGCGCCAGGACGGTCGGGACCACGTCTGGGTCGTCGCCGATGGCCGCCTCAGCCGCCGAACCGTGGAGCGCGGCTCCGCGAATGGCGCCAGTACCCTGGTGCTGGCGGGCCTGGACGAAGGCGAACGGGTGGTGAGCGTGCTGGATTCGTCTCTGCGCGAGCAGTTGCGGGATGGGCTATCCGTGGAGCTTGCGGCGTATTGAAAATCGAAAGGGGGCTGGCGGGGATTCGGGGCGATACCTGGAAAATTGCGATGTTCGGGGGATTCTGCGACTGCGCTTCGCTCCGCGCGGAATGACGGGAAAGGGGAAATTCACTCCGCGCGGAATGACGTGAAAAGCGGCCCAACGGCGGCGGGTACAATCCAGACAGAGGCGAACACCAAGTGAGCATCATCCAACTGAATCAGGTTTCCCGGCATTTCACCAAGGGCCGGCAGAAGGTCGAGGTCCTCAGCGACCTTGATCTGGAAATCGAAGAAGGCGATTTTCTCGCCCTGATGGGGCCATCCGGCAGCGGCAAGACCACTCTGCTCAATCTCATCGGCGGGCTCGACCAGCCCACCGCCGGCAGCGTCGAAGTGGCCGGGCGGCAACTCGTGGGATTGTCCAGCCGCAAGCTCGCCCAGTGGCGCTCGCGCAATATCGGCTTCATCTTCCAGTTCTACAACCTGCTGCCGATTCTCAGCGCCCGGCGCAACGTGGAACTGCCGCTGCTGCTCACCAGGCTAGGCGGGCGCCAGCGGCGGCGCAACGCCGATGTGGCGCTGGCCATTGTCGGCCTTGCGGACCGGGCCGGACACAAACCCGGCGAGTTGTCCGGCGGCCAGCAGCAGCGGGTCGCCATCGCCCGGGCCATCGTCGCCGACCCGCGCATTCTCGTCTGCGACGAACCCACCGGCGACCTCGACCGGGAAACCGCCGACGAAATCCTCGACCTGCTCGAATTGCTCAACCGCGAGCACGGCAAGACCATCATCATGGTGACCCACGACCCCAAGGCGGCGACCCACGCCCGGCGCACGCTCCATCTCGACAAGGGCAGCCTTGTGCGGGAGGCGGCATGAACAGTTTTTCCCTGATCTGGAGCAATCTGTTCCGCCGCCGGGTGCGGACTTTCCTGACGTTGTTTTCCATTATCGCCGCCTTCCTGCTGTTCGGCCTGCTGCGTTCGGTGGCGGACGCCTTCGACAGCGGCGTGGAAGTCGCCGGCGTGGACCGGCTGACGGTGTCGCCAAAGTACTCCATCATCGACGGCCTGCCCGTGAGCCACATGTCGCAAATCCTGGCCACGCCGGGAGTGGCCGGCGTCACCCACAGCACCTGGTTCGGCGGCATCTACCAGAGCACGGCCAATTTCTTCCCCAAGTTTCCCGTGGAGCCCCGGGCGTACTTCGAGATGTTCGACGAATACATCATCGACCCGGCCCAGCTCGATGAATTCGAGCGCATCCGCACCGCCGCCGTGGCCCCGGCGGACCTCGCCGAAGAATACGGCTGGCAGGTCGGCGACCGGATTCCCATCGAGGGCGACATCTGGCTGCGCGAGGACGGCAGCCGCCGCTGGGAATTCGAACTCGTGGGCACCTACCGCATCCGCGACGACGAGAACATGTTCGCCGGCTTCCTGTTCAACTACGACTACTTCGACGAAGCGCGCATCCCGGAAACCGAGGGCATCATCAGCAACTTTTCGGTGCGGGTGGCCGACCCGGAAGAAGCCGCCGAAGTGTCGGCCCGGATCGACGCTCGGTTCGAGAATTCCATCAACCCCACCCGCACCGCCACCGAAGCCGAGGCCAACCGCCAGTTCGCCGCCCAGGTGGGCGATATCGGCCTGATCATGAACAGCATCCTCAGCGCGGTGTTCTTCACGATTCTGCTGCTCACGGGCAACACCATGACCCAGGCTTTGCGGGAACGCGTTCCGGAGCTCGCGGTGCTGAAAACCCTGGGCTTTACCGATCGCCGCGTGGCCTTGCTCGTGCTGCTCGAATCGGTGCTGCTCTGCGGCATCGGCGGCGCCCTGGGCATCGCGCTTGCGACGCTGACCCTCGGCGCCATCGCGCCGGATCTGGCGGCTTTTCTCGGCCAGGTGGAAATGTCCGCAACGACCACTTTTGGCGGCCTTGGCATCGCGGTATTGCTCGGCATCGTGGTGGGGCTCAACCCGGCCCTGGGCGCGAGACGCCTGCAGGTGGTTGAGGCGCTGCGGCGCTAGGAGCCTGCGCCACAGGAATTCGCATCATGTTGGGGCAAATATTCCAGATCACCCTGCTCAACCTGCGCAACCTGCCTTCCCGGCTTGGCAGTTCCTCGGTCATCGTGGTGGGCATTGGCGGCGTCGTTACGGTGCTGGTGGCGATTCTCGCCATGGCGGCGGGGTTTTCCGCCACGCTGAATCGCGCCGGCGCGCCGGACCGCGCCATTGTGTTGCGGGGCGGCAGTTCCTCCGCCGAATTGAGCAGCACCATCGACCTCCAGCGCAGCCAGTACGTCGCCACGCTCGACGGCGTGCGGCTGGCAAGCGGCGAGTTGTACACCGTGACGGACATCCCCAAGCGCGCCACCCTGCTGCCATCCAATGTGGTCATCCGCGGGGTGGAGCAATCCGCCTTCGAGGTGCGGCCCGAACTGCGCATTGTCGAGGGTCGCAATTTCACCACCGGGCGCAATGAACTGATCGCCGGCCGCGGCGCCAGCGCCCAGTTCCTCGGCATCGACCTTGGCGCAACCGTGGAACTGCGGCAGTCCGAGTGGACCGTGGTGGGCATTTTCGAATCCGGCGGCTCGGCCTACGAATCCGAGCTGTGGGCCGACCTCGCCACGGCGCAATCGGCATTCAGGCGTTTCAGCCTGATCAGCTCCATGCGGGTGCTGCTCGAAGGGCCCGGCGCCATCGAATCGGTGCGCGGCGAGTTCGAGAACAATCCGGCGGTGGATCTGTCGATTACTTCCGAGGAGGAATTTTTCCGCAACCAGTCCGAATTCCTCACCACGCTGATCACCGGCTTCGGCTATGGCGTGGCGCTGATCATGGCGGTGGGCGCCATGTTCGCCGCGCTCAATACCATGTACGCCGCGGTGTCCATCCGCACCGTGGAAATCGCCACCCTGCGCGCGCTCGGCTTTGGTTCGGCGCCGGTGGTGATTTCCGTGCTCGTGGAATCGGTGGCGCTCGCCCTTATTGGCGGCTTGCTCGGCGCCGCCGTGGCCTGGTTCGGCTTCAACGGCTACACCGTGTCCACCCTGAACCAGGGCTCGTTCTCCCAGGTGGCTTTTGACTTCGCCGTGAGTCCGGACATCCTCATCACCGGCATCATCTGGGCCCTGACCCTCGGCCTTGCGGGAGGATTGTTCCCCGCGCTGCAGGCCGCCCGCATGCCAATCACCCGCGCCTTGCGCGGAGACTGAGTGGTTTTCGACGGCCCCTACAGATTGGCCGCCGCTTCCAGCACGAAGTCGAAATCCGGGCGGTCCCGATAGTCTTCCTCGGCGAATTTCGCCTGGATCACGCCATCCGTATCGATCAGGAAAATGCCCGGATAAGGAACGCCGTAAGCGCGCGAATCCGGTTCATAATCGGTATTCAGAATGCCCAGCGCATTGACGTGGGTTGTGGCCTCGTCATGCAGCAAGGTGAATTCGATGCCCTGGTCTTCTTCGACACCCTTCAGCGTTTCGACCGAATCGTAGGTCATCGCCACCACGGACAGACCCATTTCCTCGAACTGTTCCGCAATCTCTGTCAGCTGCACGAGCTGAGAAATGCAATAGGGTCACCAGTCGAATGAGCGGCTGAGCATGAACAACATGCCGTTGGCGCCCACCAGGCCGGCAAAGTCGCGCACGTCGCCATTCTGGTCCTCGGCGGAAATCGGCGGCAATTCGGCCCCCGCGGGAAAGTCCGGCGCCCAGTCGAAATCCTGGGCCGAAGCAAAACCGGAAACCAGCAGGGCCAGAAACAGGCCGCTAACTGCGATACGAATTCTGGAAATCATTCAGGTAGTCTCCCCTCGCGTTGCGAAAATCAATCTTCTTGCTGTCTTCGCTGTCCCGACCAGTGGCAATCCGTTACATCGGCAGCGTCTCGCCTTGGCCCGGCCAATCAACAAACGGCTATATTGTGTTCAAAATCTGCCGCTTCCGGTTTTCTTGTCCCGTCTCTCCTGCCAAGAGGCAACGGCCAGCATCAGCAACATGCCAGCGGTCAGTAGCAAACCTGCCATTAGTGCTGCGTCCATGGTATCAGGGCTCCAGGTTCCCAATTCCCCAAGCCAGTATAGCACTGCTCCCGCTTATTCCAATCCGGCGAGGAAGCGGCTGCCGCGGGGCAGGAAGTAGTTATCGCTGTCCAGGGAAAATACCACCGAACGCGAGCGGCCGATGAGTTCGTCCCTGGGGATGAAGCTGTACACCCGGCTGTCTGCGCTGCTGTTGCGGTTGTCGCCGAGCACGAAGTAGCGATCTTCAGGCACGACCACGGGCCCGTAACTGCGGCTGGAACTGAGGTATTGCGTCAACCGCACCTGATGATTGCGCCCGGGCAGGGCCTCCTCGATGATCATGGCGCCGCCGTCCCGCGACAGCACTTCGTAGTCGACTGGAACGCCATTGATGATCAGCGCGTTATTCTGAATCTCGACCTGATCGCCGGGCACGCCGACGATGCGCTTCACGAGCCGCTTGCGGGCCTGAGCGCTGTCGATGATGACGATATCGCCGCGCGTCGGATCAGACAGTTTGGCCAGGGTGACGTCGGTAAACGGAACCTTGACGTCGTAGGCCAGCTTGTTGACCCAAACCTTGTCGCCGTCCACGAGGGTCGGCAACATCGACGCGCCGGAAATCGAACTCAGATCGGCAATCGCGCTCTTGAAAAACACGATGGCGCAAAGCAACAACAGGAAGTTGCGATTCTCCCGCCAGACATTGCCCAGCCAGCCGGAAAATCGCCCGGAAAAGCCGGCCGGCGGCGCCGGTTCATTCATCGCTCACATCCTTACCGTTCAGTTCCGTTCAACGCGCAAAGGTTGCCGACCGGCCGCCCGCTTGTCAACCGACAAGAATCATTCGAGATTGATCGGCCGGCCCGGAGAGTTATCGCGTCGAACAAAATCCGCCAACTCATCGTCCGTCAACTTGACACGACGACCGATAGCGGTCAGCAGCGAGCCCAAACCGTCCCGACCTTCCGGCAACACTGTCTCCTCAATCCCGTAAGTCACCCGTCAACTCGCCGAAGCGCCGCGTTCTTCTGCCATGCCTGCGTTGAGCGCTGCCTCGGCGCGCAGTTTCAGGCCAAGAGCGTGAACAACCTTGAGTACGGTTTCCAATGTTGGATTCCGCTCCCCGGAAAGAGCCTTGTACAAACTCTCGCGGGATAGACCGGCGTCGCTCGCTACTTGCGACATGCCTTTGGCGCGGGCAATGTTGCCAAGCGCCATCGCGACAATCGTCGCATCGCCATTGGCTTCCTCAATGGAGGCTTCCAGATATGCGGCCATGTCCTCCGGAGTTCGGAGGTACTTGGCCGTATCATAAGGTGTGGTCTGGGTTTTGATCATAATTGCCACCTACAAGTTGCGCGCGAGGTTCAGCGCCGTTCTTATGTCCTGGCTCTGCGTCCGCTTATCCCCGCCCGCCAGCAAAATCACGAGAGTATCGCCCAGCTTCTTGAAATAGACCCTGTAACCTGGTCCGTAGTCGATCCGCATTTCGGATACGCCCTCTCCAACTGGTCGGACATCTCCCGGATTTCCACACTGCAAGCGGTCCATTCGAGTGAGAACGCGACCCCGAGCCCGGACATCCCTCAATCCTTCCAACCATTTGGCGTACTCCGCTGTCTTACGAACTTCGAGCATGGCCACACTGTAGCCCATAGACTACAATCCGTCAACAAGATACCGTCACAAGGCAAGTGGCCCCGACCAATAATCAAAAGTCATGGGTGTCCCCGAGTCGCCAGTGACTATAGTCTATGTGCCGATGCGCCTTGCTTTTCTGTCGCATCTGATTGGAACACAGCTTCGGCACGTAGCTTCAGGCCAAGAGCGCGAACAACTTCGAGTACTGTTTCCAAGGTCGGGTTAAGATTTCCTGAAAGAGCGTCACAAATGCTTTCACGTGATAAACCCGCATCGGACGTTACTTGCGACATGCCTTCGGCGCGAGCGATATCGCAAAGCACATTCGCAATAAACGCTTCATCACCATTGGCTTCCTCTATGGAAGCTTCCTGTATGGAAGCTTCCTGATATGCGGCCACCTCCTCCGGAATCCGGAGGTGTTCGGCTACAGTTCGTCAAATCTTGATTCGGTAGGGGTAATTCGTGGAACACCAACGTCGCCTTCTGACGCAAATTTTCCGCGGGGAGAGCGTACGCACTGACTTTTTATTGCTCGCGCGCGCCCCGCGAGCCGGCGCAGGCCCATCCAGCGCTCTCCGGCCCTGGCGACGCCGGCGGTCTGGGTTGCAAAACTGGCCGGCGTTCTCTACTTTGAATTTTCCGAATTCATCACGAGTTGTTCGATGTCGCTTGAGGGATTTCATTCGGCTTGCCGGCGCTGGTTCGAGGCGCAGTTCACGGCGCCGACTCCTGCGCAGGCCGATGCCTGGGCGGCGATTCGGCGGGGCAGTCATACGCTGATTGCCGCGCCCACCGGCAGCGGCAAGACGCTTGCGGCGTTCTATGCGGGTCTTGATCGTCTTGTAAGCCAGGGCGACGCGCTATCGTCGGGCGTGCAGATTCTGTACGTTTCTCCGCTGAAAGCGCTGAACAACGACATACACCGGAACCTGCAGATTCCGCTCGCCGGCATCGCCGAGTTGCGCGGGGATGCCGCGCCCGAAATCCGGATCGCGGTTCGCACCGGCGATACCCCCGCCGCCGAACGCCGCAAGATGGCCGCGCATCCGCCGCATATCCTGGTCACGACCCCCGAATCGCTCTATCTGCTGCTGACCAGCGCCAGCGGCCGCGCCATGCTCGCCTCGGTATCGACACTGATCGTCGACGAAATTCACGCCATGCTCGGCGACAAGCGCGGCTCGCATCTGGCGCTTTCCATCGAGCGGCTGGAAGACCTTGCGGGCCAGGCCGGCGGGCCGCCTCTGCAGCGCATCGGCCTGTCGGCGACACAGAAGCCGGTGGAAACAGTCGCGCAGTTTCTGACGGGCGCGAACGCAAGCGCGGGTGATGGCGCGCAGACCGACAATTCCACGGTCCGGAAATTCGACTGCGAGATCATCGATGCCGGTTTCCGGCGCAACATGGAAATTTCGGTCGAAGTGCCCGGTTCCCCGCTGTCCGCCGTGATGAGCGCCGAGGTCTGGGAGGAGTTGTATCAGCGCCTGGTCGAACTCATTCTCGCGCATAACACCACCCTGGTCTTCGTCAACACCCGCCGCCTGTCGGAACGTCTGGCTCTCGCGCTCGGCGAACGTCTCGGCGAAGGCGTGGTCAGCGCGCACCATGGCAGCATGAGCCGCGACCATCGCTTCACGGCCGAACAGCAACTGAAATCCGGGCAGTTGAAAGTGCTTGTCGCCACCGCATCGATGGAGTTGGGCATCGATATCGGCCATGTCGATCTTGTCGTGCAATTTTCCTCGCCCAAGAGCATCGCCGCATTTCTGCAACGCGTGGGCCGCAGCGGCCATTCCATCGACGGCACGCCGAAAGGCATTCTGTTTCCCCTGAGCCGGGACGACCTGGCGGAAGCGGTAGCCTTGCTGGCCGCGATTCGGGACGGACAACTCGACCGCATTCACGTACCGGACAAACCGTTGGATATTCTCGCCCAGCAGATAATCGCCGAAACCGCCATGCGCGATGAAGGATGGGAACTCGATGAGTTGTTCGCCCTGCTGCGGCGCGCCTGGCCGTACCGGAATCTCGAACGCGCCGAATTCGACGATGTGATAACCATGCTCGCGGAAGGTTATACGACCCGGCGCGGCAGACGCGGCGCACTGTTGCATCTCGACGCCATCAACGGCCGCATCCGGGCGCGGCGCGGCGCCAACCTGACAGCGCTGACCAATGGCGGGGCGATTCCCGACATGTTCGACTACCAGGTCGTGCTCGATCCCCAGGACGTGGTCGTCGGGACCCTGAACGAGGATTTCGCACTCGAATCCCTGCCCGGCGACGTGTTCACCCTCGGCAGCCATAGCTGGCAGATGATCCGCATCGACGGACTCAAGGTGCGCGTACGCGACGCCCATGGCGCGCGGCCGACGATTCCTTTCTGGTTCGGCGAAGGCCCGGGCCGCAGTCGCGAATTGTCCGAGGCGGTGTCGGGATTGCGAGAACGCCTGGCGGCATTGCTGACCGAAGGAGGCGCCACGGCGGCCAATGCCTGGCTGACCGGCGAACTCGGCATGGCCCCCGCGGCCGCGGCGCAACTCGTCGACTACCTGCATGCCGGCATGCGCAGCCTGGGCGTGATGCCCACGCGCGATACCATCGTCATGGAGCGGTTTTTCGACGAGGTGGGCGACATGCACCTCGTCATTCACGCGCCGTTCGGCAGCCGCCTCAACCGGGCCTGGGGACTGGCCTTGCGCAAGCGCTTCTGCCGCACTTTTAATTTCGAGCTTCAGGCGGCGGCCAACGAGGACAATATCGTGCTGTCGCTGGGCTCGGTGCACAGTTTTCCGCTGGACGAAGTGTTCCGCTATCTCAACAGCAAGACCGTGCGCGAAGTGGTGATCCAGGCCATGCTCGACGCGCCCATGTTCGAAGTGCGCTGGCGCTGGAACGCGACCCGCTCGCTGGCGATCCAGCGCAACCGCAACGGCAGGCGGGTGCCGCCGCAATGGCAGCGCATGGACGCCGAAGATCTGGTGGCCCACGTTTTCCCCGACCAGATCGCCTGTCAGGAGAACATCACCGGCCAGCGCGAGATCCCCGATCACCCGTTGGTGAAGCAGACCATCCACGATTGCCTCACCGAAGCCATGGATGTGGCTGAACTCATCGCCCTGCTCAAGGACATGGAACAGGGCCGGCTCGAACTCGTCAGCCGCGACCTGCGGGAGCCGTCTCCCTTCGCCCAGGAAATCATCAATGCCCGGCCTTACGCCTTCCTTGACGACGCGCCCTTCGAGGAACGCCGCACCAATGCCATTCGCAACCGCTCCTGGCTCGACCCGGGGGAAGTGGAAGACTTCAGCCTGCTCGACCGGGAAGCCATCGAGCGGGTCAAGGCCGAGGCCTGGCCTTCGGTGAACAATGCCGAGGAACTGCACGATGCTCTGCTCACCCTGGGTTTCATGACTGAAGGGGAATTCAGCGAGCTGGAAGTCCATGGTGGCCAACTGCTTGAGCAAGGCAGAATCCGCCAGTGCGGATCGCTTTGGCTGGCGACGGAAATGCTGCCCCGGCTTGCCGCGCTGGTTGCGGACGCCGGAACCGGTTTCGAGCTTCCCGATTTCCTGCGCGGGGAACAATGGACCCCGGAAGACGCCCTGCGGGATCTGATCCGGAGGCGTCTGAGCGGCCTTGGCCCGGTAACGGCAGCGGAGCTGGCGAATGACCTTCCGGACCCGGTTGCCGAAAACGCGGTGGAAGCCGCCCTGCTCGCCTTGCAGGACGAAGGCTTTGCCATGCAGGGGCATTTCCTCCCCGGTTCCCGCGGCGGCGCCAGCCCGGGTCCGGTACTATGGTGCGAACGGCGATTGCTGCAGCGCATCCATCGTTACACCATCGACCAGCACCGCAGGAATATCAAACCGGTATCGCTGGCCACCTACACCGAATTCCTGTTTGAACGCCATGGCCTGCGCGCCTGTGAAGCCGATTCATCTTCCCTGGCGCTGGACGGCCAGACCCGGCTGCAGAACTGTGTTCGGCTGCTCGATGGCGCCAGCGCACCGGCGGCGGCCTGGGAAGGGAGCATCTATCCCGCCCGCATCGGCAGTTACGATCCGCAATGGCTCGATCTGCTCAGCATCAGCGGGCGGCTCGCCTGGGGCCGCTACAGTTTGCCGGCGAACCGCCTGCGGGGCGGCAGCCCGATCAAGACGACCCCCATCACCATGGCCATACGCCCCAATCTCGACATCTGGCAAGCCCTGGCCAGGGCCGCCGCCGAAGAGCGGGAAACTGCGGAACCGGGCGCCACGGCGCTGCGGGTTGAACAGGACCTGGAATCCCACGGCGCAAGCTTCTTCGATGAAATCCGCTCCCGCACCGGAATGCTCCGCACCCAACTGGAACAAGGGCTGGCGGAACTCGTCAGCCTGGGCCGGGTATGCAGCGACAGCTTTACCGGATTGCGCGCCCTGCTATTGCCCGAGCACAGGAAATCCGGCGGCAGGCGCAAGCGGCTGCCCACATTCGGAGTGGAAGACGCCGGCCGCTGGAGTCTGCTGGATAACTTCCGCCCCGCAGACGAATCGGCAGGGATTGCGACTTCCCGGTCCCAGCGGGGGCCCGCGCCCTGGCGCGCGCTGGACGAAGACCAACTCAAGCGACTGGTGGAGATCTATCTGGATCGCTGGGGCGTGATCTGCCGTTCGCTGCTGGCAAGGGAATCCCTGGCGCCGCCCTGGCGGGTGCTGCTTGCGGTGCTGCGCAAGGAAGAACTGCGCGGCAGGCTGCGCGGCGGGAGGTTCGTGGCGGGATTGCGGGGCGAGCAGTTCGCCCGCGCGGAAACTGTGGATGAGTTGCGCAAGTTCAGCCGCGAACAGCGCCCGGAGCGCCATTTCGTGCTGTCGGCCGCCGACCCGCTCAACCTGCTGCACTTGCTGCTCCCGGAACGCTCGCTGCCGAGGCTGACGCGAAACCGCGCGCTGTATCGCGCCGGCGTTCCGCTGGCGGTGCTGACCTCCGGCGAAATCAGCTTTCTTGGGGAAGTCGCCGCCGGGGAGCAATGGCGCCTGCGGCAGATGATAGTCAGCGCTTCGGCGCCGCCTGCCGGTCTTCCTGAATCAAGCGCCAGTCCGCGTCGGGGCCGGTACCCGCAATCTCGCAAACTGCCTTCTGCCTGAGATTCTGCGCACAGTCGCAGAATCTCATGGGATGGCCATACAAACGAGTACTTTCAGGAAAAGCTGAAGAAGAAACGCAGGGAAAAGTACAACACCAGGGCGGCCATGGCGAGGCTGCCGAGGAAGCGCGCGGGGTTTTCCCGGAAAAAGTCGAACATGGTCCTGGCTTCGCCGCGTTCCCGGGCAAGCCGATACTCGCTGCGAACCCGTTCGCGACGCTCCATCTGATATTCGTCGAGCAGCCGCCGCGCGACCTCGAACTGCTCGTCCCGGTTTACCCAGATGGCGGGTAATGAAATGCCGAACAGGCCCGCCGAAGTTTCAAAACACTCGATCTGGTGCGCTTCGAGCAGGTCGCGCACTTCCCGGGCTTCGTCCTCGGGCACATGGCGCAGGCGGAACAGCAGTTTCGACATCAAGGCTCTCCAGACCCGAACAATGCAGCCCGGCCCATAGGAGCCGAATCCCGGATTGGCGCAATGGAGCCAGGCTGATTCAGGAACTGGATTTGTGACTCAGAACGATCTGGCGCGGGCCGCTGGTGGTGGTCTGGCCACTCACTCCGGTGGGGATTTGCTGTACTTTTCCGCCCGCTTTCAGGAAAGCCGCAACATGCTTCGCCAAGTCTTCCCGGCTGGTCTCCGCGGCCACTTTCTTCTTCGATTTGGATGACATCAGTTCCTCGCCGATTCTAGTCAAAGCGGCGGAGTATACACCGCACTCCCGTTGCGGCCAAATCAGGAAGCCATTACGAACCCGCCCCACCCGACGGCAGGCGGAACGTTCGCGAGAATTTCAGGCGGCAGCAGGCGACCCGGCTGCTACTTCTTCTTTCTGCCCCGTGAGCCGATGCGCTTGCGTGGCCTGGAAAAATATTCCGAATCGGCCTTCTTCGGCAGATCCCCGATCAGGTCATCCACCGAAGCGCCATAGATCACCTTGATCTTGGCCAGCAACTCGAGCTCGACGTGGCAACCATAGTTGCGCCCTGTCTCGATATCCTCAAGCTGCTTGCGAGAGATATTGAGAAGCCTGGCGCCCTCATTCATGGAATAGCCGGCGTCGAGGCGCAATTTCCGGATGTTCTTCTTGACATCTACGGTTACCGGAGAAAATTTGGCATTTGTTCTGCTACTCATCTTCTTGTCGACTTTTTGCATGGTTCTTGTTGTCGAACCACTGCAAGCAATGGTCCACGTATGCGGTTCTCTGGCGTACTGTCCCGAGCCGCATGGGAACGGAAACTAACACAAAGCGGGGCAAAGCGTAATGCCCACCTTGCCAAGTCGGCGGGAAACCGCCGAAAATGCGGATAAATCCTGTTTCTGCGGGGTGATTTCCGGTTCAGGCCGGCTCAGTACAAACCGGAAACGATATGATATGGTCTGCTTTCGAACCTCCCCAATCGAGAACGCCATATGAACCCACACGACATTCAGGACGACAGCAGGCGGCAAATGCTCAAGGGCGCCGGCGTATTCGCCGCGGGCGCGGCGACGCTGCCGGGCTGGGTGCTGCCAGCCCTGGCCCAGGGCGAAACCCTCGTTCCTTTCACCGATGTCCCCGAAGCTTTCCAGGTCCGGGAAAAACGGCCCGGGGCAACCCATTACCAGGACACCCGGCAAATCACCTCGCACATCACGTCCAACGACGATTTCTACGTGGTTCAGCACTACGGCCAGCCGGAAGTCGACAATGACAGCTACCGCCTGCGGGTAACAGGCATGGTGGACCGGGAGCTCGATCTTTCCCTGGCGGAACTGATGCGGCGCGATGCGGTGGACCTGCAGGCGGGCTTCGAATGCGGCGGCAACAGCTCGGGCCTGTTCAACGGCCTCATCGGCAACGCCAACTGGCGCGGCTGCGCGCTGAGCCAGTTGCTGAACGAAGCCGGCGTCCGGGACGGCGCCAAGGAAGTCGTGTTCTTCGGCGCCGACGTGGGCATGGAAGAAATCCGCGAGCGGGAAGTAGAGAAGGCTTTCGCCCGCAGCATGTCCATCGCCGACGCCATGCGCCCGGCCAACCTGCTCGCCTGGGAAATGAACGGCGAGCCATTGCCGGTGTACCACGGCAAGCCATTGCGGCTGCTGGTGCCGGGCTGGTATGGCGTGGCCAATGTCAAGTGGCTGACCCAGATTCATGTGCAGGACACCCGCTACATGGGCCGCTTCATGGGCCGCGACTATGTCACCCTGAAGCGGGTCATGGTGGGTGGCGAGGAGCGCTGGGTGGAGAACTCGGTGACGGCGATCCAGTTGAAGTCGGCGATTGTCCGGGTCACGGAACGCGGCGGTGAATACAATGTGCTCGGTTTCGTGCTCAATGACGGCACACCATTGCAAGGCGTCGAGGTAAGCGTCGATGGCGGTCCCTGGCAGCCCGCGCAACTGAGCGGGGAAAACACCCGCTATTCCTGGAAGCTGTTCAACTTCAACTGGGAAAATCCGGCGCCCGGCGAACATGCGATCGTTTCCCGGGCGACTGACGTGAACGGCAATGTGCAGCCCACCGCGGATGAATTCCCGGAGAAAGTGAGCCGCTGGGAGAACTACGCCCAGTTCCAGCGCACGCTGACGATCTGAAACGGGTTTGATCAGGCCTGCCCCGCCGCCCGCGGCGGGCGCAGGCTGATGATTTTCCAGCCGCGCTCCCGGGCAACTTGCCGAAGGCCGGCGTCCGGGTCCACCGCCACTGCTTCGCCGGCAAGTTCCAGCAGGGGCAGGTCGTTCATCGAATCGGAATAGAACACGCTGTTGGCGACGCTCGCGTCGGCGCCGCTTTGGGCGAGCCAGTCGCGCAGCCTGCTCACCTTGCCTTCGCGGAAACAGGGCGTGCCGCGGATGCGTCCGGTAATCCCGCCATCCACGAGTTCGGCTTCTGTGGCCAGTAGTTCATCAACGCCGAACAGCGCCGCGATCGGGCGGGTGATCAGATCATTGGTGGCGGTAATGATCAGGCACAAGTCTCCCGCCCGCCGGTGCCGCGCCACCAGTTCCCGCCCGGCTGGCAGCACCATGGGCCTCACCCGCTCGTGGATGAATTCCGCAAGCAGGGAGTCGCGCTCGGCGATGCTGAATCCACGCACCGGCTCCAGGGTGAAAGCGAGCCAGGCGTGGATATCGAGCCGGCCAGCCAGATAATCGGCATAAAACCTGTCATTGACCCTGCGGTGTTCTCTTTCATCGACAAGGCCGCGGGAAATCAGGAATTCTCCCCAGGCATGGTCGCTGTCGCCGGCGAGCAGGGTATTGTCGAGGTCGAAAAGCGCCAGCCGCCGATTCATGGCCTCTACCACAGCTTTGTTTAACATACTGAAAATTATAAATTTTATCCGGGCGCGGGGCCAACCGGAAGTTTGCCTGACCGCCGGGGAGTGTGAAACAATGCCCGCTTTGCGGACAGGAACTCGGGAAAGTGCTCGACGCGGACGGATTCAGGTCCAACGTAGGCATTATTATCTGCAATCGCTCCGGGAAGCTGCTCTGGACCAAGAGAATCGGCCAGGACGCCTGGCAGTTCCCCCAGGGCGGAATGCGGCCCGGCGAGTCATTCGAGCAGGCCCTGTACCGGGAATTGCACGAGGAAGTCGGGCTGTCGGAGGATGATGTCAGCGTTCTCGATCGCACCCGGGGTTGGCTGCGGTATCGCCTGCCGGAGCGGCTGATCCGGCGCGGCCCGGGGCCGCTTTGCATCGGCCAGAAGCAGAAGTGGTTTCTGCTCAGCCTCGATTCGGACGAGAGCCGGATTCAGCTTGTCCACTCCGCCCAGCCCGAGTTCGACGACTGGCGCTGGATCAACTACTGGGAACCGGCAAGAAAAGTGATCGCATTCAAGCGCGATGTGTACCGGAAGGCGCTGCGGCAGTTCCGCGGCGCGCGGGACAAGTACGTCAACGGCCGCGGATAAGCCATGCTCGACCGACTCCGCAGCATTGTCCAGGAAGTCAGCACGGCGAAGGATCTGCAATCGGCGCTGGACATCATCGTCAACCGGGTGCGGGACGCCCTGCACACCCAGGTCTGCTCGATCTATCTGCTCGACCAGGAATTCCACTGCCACGTGTTGATGGCCTCCGAGGGCCTCAACAAGGACGCGGTGGGAAGGGTCAGCCTCGAACTCGGCGAAGGCCTGGTGGGACTTGTGGCAAAACACGCCGAGCCCGTCAACCTGCGCGATGCGCCGCTGCATCCCAATTTCCAGTATCTGGCGGATACCGGCGAGGAAGATTTTCACGCATTCCTCGGCGTGCCCATCATTCACCATCGCTCGGTGCTCGGGGTGCTCATCGTGCAGCATCGCGAGCGGCGCCGTTTCGACGAGGGCGAAGAGGCCTTTCTGGTGACCCTGTCGGCCCAGCTTGCGGGAGTCATCGCCCACGCCGAGGCCACCGGGGCCATCGAAGGCATCAGCCCGTCCGGGCACCGCATCTTCGATACCGCATTCAGCGGCGTGTCCGGCTGCGCCGGGGTCGCCATCGGCACCTCGGCGGTGGTCTACCCGCACGCCGACCTGAGCCACATCCCGGAACGCCTGATTGACGATGTCGAGGCCGAAGTGGACTACTTCAAAGCCTGCCTCAATGCCGTGCGCGAGGAAATGCGCGAACTCAACGAACAGGTGGGCGGGCGGCTCGCTGAAGAGGAAAGGCTGCTGTTCGACGCCTATGTGCGAATTCTCGACGACGACGCCCTGGGCAACGAGGTGGTGGAGCGAATCCGCATGGGCCACTGGGCCCAGGGGGCGCTGGGCCATGTGGCCAACGAACACCTGCGCGCCTTCGAATCCATGGAAGACGAGTACATGCGCGAGCGCGCCGTTGATATCCGCGACCTCTGCGCCCGGGTGCTGTCCCATCTGCAACAGGAGAAACCCGACAAGCCCGAATATCCCGATGACACCATCCTGGTTGGCGAAGAACTCACTGCGTCCATGCTCGTGGAAGTGCCCAAGAACAAGCTCAAGGGGCTGATTTCGGTGAGGGGCTCGGGCAATTCCCATGTGGCGATTCTGGCGCGAACCATGGGCACGCCCACGGTCATGGGCGCTGTCGATCTGCCCTTCCATCAACTCGACGGCAAGCCGCTGATCGTCGACGGCTACAAGGGCGAAGTGGTTACCAATCCTTCGGAACATCTGCTGGAGCAGTTCCGCGCCACGATTCGCGAAGAGGAAGAGTTGAACCGGGATCTCGCCGGCCTCAGGGACCTGCCCTGCGAAACCGCAGACCATCACCGGGTTTCGCTATGGGTGAATACGGGGCTGATGTCCGATGTGCTGCGCTCGCTCGACCAGGGAGCCGAGGGAATCGGCCTGTTCCGCACCGAAGTGCCTTTCCTGCTCGCCGAACGATTCCCCAGCGAGCAGGAGCAGACCGACATCTATCGTGAACAACTCGACACTTGCGCGCCCAAGCCGGTAACCATGCGCACGCTGGATATCGGGGGAGACAAGGCGCTGTCGTACTTCCCCATTGAAGAGGCCAACCCCTTCCTCGGCTGGCGCGGCATTCGCGTTACCCTGGACCATCCGGAAATCTTCACCGCCCAGGTCCGCGCCATGATGCGGGCGAGCATCGGCCTCGACAATCTCCAGATCATGCTGCCCATGGTGAGCAATGTGCGCGAGGTGGAAACCGCCGTCAGCCTGATTCGCAAGTCCTACCATGAACTGTTGCAGGAAGGCGCCGAACTGCCTTTTCCGCCCATCGGCGTGATGATCGAACTGCCCGCCGCGGTGTACCAGACCCGGGCGCTCGCCCGCATGGTGGACTTCGTTTCCATCGGCAGCAACGACCTGACCCAGTACCTGCTCGCCGTGGACCGCAACAATCCCCGGGTCGCCAATCTGTTTTCCTCGTATCACCCCGCGGTGCTCAATGCCCTGCAGCATGTGGTCGACCAGGCCCACGCCGAGAACAAGCCGGTGAGCATCTGCGGCGAGATGGCGGGCAACCCCGGCGCCGCGGTGCTGCTCGTGGCCATGGGCTTCGATATCCTGTCGATGAACGCCGCCGCTCTGCTGCGGGTGAAATCGGTGATTCGCAGCATGACCCTGGAAGCCGGCCGGAAGTTGCTCGGCAAGGTCATGCGGATGGAAGACGAGCAATTGATCCGCAACGCCGTGGATATGGCGCTCTACGAAGCCGGCGTGGACCGGCTGCTGCGGTCGCAGCGGGTGAATTGAATCATTTGCGGGGGCTGGGGCAAAGAAAATGCAAAGTCATGCCTCCCGATGCACTCGCCATTGGCGGCGAAGTTCCGCTCGGTAAACTCGCAGGCGCCATCACCACGGCGGATGAATACACTGATGCAGCGGGTGCCGTAGTTTCCTTCGCCCGCGGGAATGAACATGGAGGACAGCCGCTTTTCCTGCACGTCCGGAATTCCGGTATCCGGCAATTCTGCCTCTCCCGCCTGCTGTTCGTCGCGCATCCGTGCGATAAGCGCATCGGCGTCAATCGCAGCATCGCCGGAGAAAACTTCCGCCATCTTGCCTTTACCGCGCACCACCTTGGGCCAGTTCGAATCGGACGCGCCATTGGAAAGGCCGTAAATCCCCCGGCCGAGTTCGCGAATCCCCGGCCAGCGGTTGCTTGCATGGCAAACCGATTCCGCATCGCCCACCAGCAGATTGAATCCGGCGTAGTCACCGAAGGCAGCCGAACGCCCCGCGAGATATTCCCCGGGCGCCTCGTCGCCAAGAAGAAATCCAAGCGGCAACTCGCCCCGGGAACGCCTGCCCGCCCCATTGCCGCCGGATTCGCGGATATTGGTCACCGCGGCGAAACGCCCTCCCCGGCCAACCCCGAGCCAGGTTCCCCCGGCGCGCAAGTCCCTGCCGGCGATTATCGCCGCGTCAGGCCATTCATGGGCCTGCCTCGTGGGCCGGGAAAAGAACTCGTCGCGATTTGCCGCCAGCACGAGCGGGTGGTCCGGCGACATGCGATGGGCAATAATGATCAGGCACATGGCTGGCAATACTAACGGATTCCCATGTCCACAATGATCACAAATACAGGAAATGCAACATGAAATTCCATGACGAACACTACCAGGTCGGCGAGCAGGCAAAGATGGCGCCGTCCCCCGAACAATTCGAGCCGGGGCCGTTCCGCAAATCCCGGCCGCCGGAGCCGCTCCATTTCGAGGTGAACCTCGTGGCCCAGGCTCATGGCAAGCAGCAGAAGACGGGCACTGTCCAGGTCAATATCCCCGGCTTCAGCCCGGTTACGCTCCACTGCGACGAACAACCGCCTGTCGGCGACGACCGCGCCCCGCCGCCGCTCGCCTTTTTCGCCGCCGGAATCGGCTTCTGCCTGATGACCCACATGACCGACATTCTCAACACGCGCGGAATCGAAGTGGCCTCCATGCGCCTCGAACAGCGAATTCGCTTCATGACCAATCTCGGCACGATGCGCGAACTCGGCCACCGCACCAGGGGCGCCTGCGAAACGGTCGAAACCCACGTCATCATCGAAAGCCCCGAGCCCAGCGCAAAAATCCATGCCCTCCTCGAAGAAGCCGAAGGCGCCTGCATGGCCCACCACGCCCTCCGCAAACCCATTCCCTGGTCCACCCGCCTGATTCACAACGGGGAGGAAATCGATTCGCGAAACTCGGATGACCCTGCCCGGTGAACGGGCATTGCCCTCAATGGCGGCGGCCGACGGCCGGGTGTTACCATCGCTACGGGATTTGTGACCGCTTTCGAGAGCTTTTTTGAGACCTTGGGGACAGCTTGCCGATGCTGACTTTTCCGCAGATTGATCCTGTCGCCCTGTCCATCGGGCCGATCAGTATTCACTGGTATGGGCTGATGTATATCGTCGGGTTCGGCGCCGCGTGGTTTCTTGGCAACCGGCGGGCCGGGCGCGAGGGCTGGAGCGCGGAGCAGGTTTCCGATCTGGTGTTCTGGTGCGCGCTCGGGGCGGTGCTCGGCGGGCGGGCGGGATCGGTGCTGTTCTACAATTTCGACCGCTTCGCGGTCGACCCGCTCTGGCTTTTCCGGGTTTGGGAAGGCGGCATGTCCTTTCACGGCGGGCTGCTCGGCGTGTTGCTGGCAAGCTGGCTGTATGGCCGCAGGATCGACCGGGATTTTTTCACGGTGACCGATTTCGTCGCCCCGGCGGTGCCGCTGGGGCTTGCCGCGGGCAGGCTGGGCAATTTCATTGGCGGCGAGCTCTGGGGGCGACCCACGGACTGGCCCTGGGGCATGGTGTTCCCGCATGTGGACGGGCTCGCCCGGCATCCTTCCCAGCTTTACCAGATGGCGCTGGAAGGGCTTGCGCTGTTTGCTTTGCTGTGGTGGTTCTCGTCGCGGCCGCGACCGAAGTACGCCGTATCCGGCATGTTCCTGCTGGGCTATGGCGGCTTCCGCTTTGCGGTGGAATTCGCCCGGGAACCCGACGCCCATATCGGCTTTATCGCCTTCGACTGGCTCACCATGGGCCAGGTGCTGTGCATTCCCATGCTCGCGTTCGGTCTGTTGCTGCTGTGGCTGGCGCGGTCCCGGCCGACGCGGGAAGCGGTAAGCGGCTGATGCGGCAGTATCTCGACCTTTGCCGCCGGATCATCGATGAAGGTGAATGGGTCACCAATGCCCGCACGGGCAAACGCTGCCTGACCCTGATCAACGCCGATCTGGAATACGATGTGGCGGCGAATGAATTCCCGCTGATCACCACCCGCAAGAGCTACTGGAAAGCCGCCATCGCCGAATTGCTCGGCTATTTGCGCGGCTACGACAACGCGGCGGATTTCCGGGCGCTGGGGACGAAAACCTGGGACGCCAACGCCAATCAGAATCGCGACTGGCTGGAAAATCCCGCGCGCAGGGGCGAGGACGACATGGGCCGGGTCTATGGCGTCCAGGGGCGGAGCTGGCGGCGGCCCGACGGCGAAAGCGTGGACCAGTTGCGCCGCATCGTCGAGCATCTTGCCGCCGGCATCGACGACCGGGGCGAGATTCTCACCTTCTACAACCCCGGCGAACTGCATCTCGGCTGTCTGCGCCCGTGCATGTATTCACACACCTTTTCCCTGCTTGGCGATGAACTGTATCTGACGAGTTACCAGCGCTCCTGCGATGTGCCTCTCGGGCTCAATTTCAATCAGGTGCAGGTGTTCGCCCTGCTCGCCCTGATGGCGCGAATCACCGGCAAGCGCCCCGCCCGGGCCTGGCACAAGATCGTCAATGCCCATATCTACGAAGACCAGCTCGAGTTGCTGCGGGATGTGCAGCTTGCCCGGGAGCCGTATCCCCCGCCGAGCTTGCATATCCATCCCGACATCCGCACGCTGGAAGACTTGGAAAGCCGGGCAAGCCTGGACGATTTCAGCGTGGAAGGCTACCGGCATCACCCGCCGATTGCCTATCCTTTCTCGGTGTAGGCGAATGCAGCTTGCCCTGATCTGCGCCATGGCGCGCAATGGCGTCATCGGCGACAACAACGCCCTGCCCTGGCGCCTGCCGGAGGATCTGCGCCACTTCCGCCGCACCACCATGGGGCACAGCATCATCATGGGCCGCAAGACTTTCGAGTCCATCGGCAGGCCCTTGCCGGGGCGCGGCAATATCGTTGTCAGCCGGCGGGCGGACTACAAAGCCGAAGGCGTGCGGGTGCGGGACTCCCTGGAAGCCGCCCTGCGCCTTGCGGAGAGCATCGCCGCCATTGACGGAGCCGACCAGACTTTCGTCATCGGCGGCGCCGAGTTGTACCGCCTGGCCCTGCCCCGGGCGGACCGGTTCCACCTCACCAGGATCCACGCCGACATCGCCGGCGACACCCGGCTCGAAGGGTTCATCGAGACAGAATGGGAAGAGATTTCCCGGCGGGACTTCGCCCGCGACGCCGGGAATCCCTACGATTACAGTATCTGTTGCCTGGCCCGCCGGAAACAAAATGCCCGGGTATTTCCCTCCAGCTGCAGAGCATAGCCCTGCGCCGTTCCGGCTGCGCACGAAGCTGCGCTTCGTAAACGCTTGTCTCCACCCCTGAAATTTTTATTGTCGCAAGCTCTGGCATAATCAGAGTTTGCCCAAGAGCCTGCGCCGCAGGTTACAGGCAACATTCGCGCCATTTCTGGTGGCGATAAGAATCAAACCAATCACAAGAACCCCTCATGGTTTGGAGGCATTTTTGCGCTTCCCGCTTTGAGGCAATTCACAGGTCAAAATTCTGACAATCAGGTATTGACCGATATTTCAGTCATATGTATCTTTATGACTTTTATTTCGGTCATTAAATGATTATGAAAACCACATTGCGCACCTATTCTCGCCTGACTCGGGAAGCGCTGCTTCTGCTGGGAAAGCAGATCAGGCTTGCCCGAAAACGGCGGCGTATGTCCGAACACGATCTCGCTGCCCGGGTCGGTATAGCCCGGAGCACGTTGCAACTCATCGAAAAGGGAAATCCATCGGTGGCGATCGGTCTGGTGCTGGAAACCGCCACACTTGCGGGTGTCAGCCTGTTCGCTCCGGAAGCGACATCCCTGGCGCCGCAGTTGGTGCTGATCGATGACAAACTCACCCTGATGCCCGGTTCAATTCGGAAACCACGACACGAGGTTAACGATGACTTCTAACTCAACTCACCCTGGCGAAGCTTACGTCTGGATTTGGCTACCTGAACAAACCGAACCGGTGGTTGCGGGCCGTATCCGTGCAGAAAGCGATCACTTCGAGTTCACCTATGGCCGTTCTTACCTGGCCCGTAAGGACGCAATCCCTATTTATGCGCCCGAACTTCCCCTGGGCCGTGGCTCCTTCGCACCCGAACCACCTCTTGACATCGCCAATTCTCTGCGAGACGCCTCACCGGATGCCTGGGGTCGCCGGGTGATCGCCCACCGACTTGGAGGCGACCGCACCGGCGCGGACATAATCGACGACCTTGATGAGCTTACCTTTATGCTCAAGTCTGGCTCGGATCGAATTGGAGCGCTTGACTTCCAGAAATCTTCACAGGAATACGTTCCCCGCGCTGCCGAAAACGAAACACTCGACCGATTGCTTGAATCAGCCGACCGCGTCGACCGGGGGCTCCCGCTGTCGCTTGACCTGGCCGAGGCCCTGCAGCATGGAACGGCAGTCGGAGGGGCAAGGCCCAAGGCGTTGATTCAGGACGGCGAATACAAGTACGTCGCGAAATTCTCCTCCTCGTCCGATACCTACAGCGTGCTGAAAGCCGAGTATATCGCCATGCGTCTAGCGAGTCTGGCGGGGCTCAGCGTGGCGCCGGTCAAGCTTTGCAAGGCAATGGGGAAAGATGTACTACTCATTCAGCGCTTTGACCGCAAACTGACGGACGCTGGCTGGACCCGCCGCGCAATGGTCTCCGCACTCACACTTTTCGGCTTTAACGCGATGTTCGCCGCCTACGCTTCCTATGAAGAACTTGCGGACATTATCCGGAGGCGCTTCACCGAGCCAACCGAAACGCTGAGGGAACTGTTTTCGCGGATGACGTTCAATATACTCGTGGGCAATACCGATGATCACGCTCGGAATCACGCGGCATTCTGGAATGGCGACAGCCTCACAATGACGCCGGCTTATGACATTTGTCCGCAATCAAGAACCGGACGCGAAGCTTCCCAGGCAATGCTGGTCCACAATCGGGAACGGCGCAGCCAACTGCTGCTCTGCCTCGCAGCGGCAAGCAAGTTCCTGATCTCCCAAGAAAAAGCCCTGTCGATCATGCGAAACCAGGTAACAGTCATCGCCGAAATGTGGCATGCGGCCTGCGATGAAGCGCAGCTTGGCGATGCGGACCGGAGACTGTTATGGCGTCGACAATTTCTGAATGATCTGGCCTTTGAAGGATTGGAGAAACAATTCCCGGAAGAGTTGAACTCGCTACGCCCACAGTTCGACGGCTGAGCGGCCCCAGCTTCACAAAGCCTTCCGTAGCACCTTGGAATTGCGCTGGAAATTGTAGAACTCGCGGCGGTTGGCGGGCAGGTCTTCCACCCGGCTTTCCTCGAATCCGTGGCGCTGGAACCAGTGCTCGGCGCGGGTGGTCAGGGCCAGCAGGGTATCCATGCCATTGCCGCGGGCTTCGGCTTCGAGGCTGGCGAGCAGGCGTTCGCCGAGGCCATTGTTGCGGTGCGCAGAATCGATGGCGATGCAGGCGATCTCGCCGTGGCGGTCGTCGACCGGATACAGCGCGGCGCAGGCCACGAGGGTATCTTCCCATTCGATGATGCTGAAATTGCCGATTTCATTTTCGAGCAATTCCCGGGAACGGCGCACCAGGGAGCCGTCGGCTTCGAGTGGCGCGATGAGTTGCAGGATTCCGGGCACATCGGATAATTGCGCCGGGCGCAGCAGATGCGGTTCGTCGCGGCTGAGCAGGCTGCCGCTGCCCTCCCGGGTGAACAGTTCCCGCAACAGCGCGCCGTTCCGGCGGCAACTGATCAGATGGCAGCGGTGGACTCCCCCCCGGCAGGCCCGCAGGGCCGCCTGCAGGGCAAGTCCGGCGCAGCGGGAATCGGCGTCGCCGCGGGCCAGCATCCGGTCCCTGCAGGCTTCGCCCTCGGCAAGGCTCAGGTTGGGCAGCACGGCGCCATCGGCATTGCTTGCGCCATCGCCGGGGATGAACAGGATGAGCTTGTCGGCTTCCAGGGCGGCGGCGGTTTCCGTGGCCAACTCGCCCGGCGCCAGGGCGAAGACTTCTCCGGTGATCGAATAGCCGAGGCTCGGCAGCAGCACGATCTTGCCCCGGGCCATCTCTTCGCGGATGGCCGCCGCATCGACTTTCCTGACTTTACCCGCGTATTGCAGATCGACCCCCCCCACCACGCCGGCGGGTCTTGCGGCGACAAAATTGCCCCGGCGCACCGGGATATCGGCGCCATGCAGGGGGGATTTGCTCGTACCCTGGGAAAACATCGCCTCTATCGCCACGCCGAGGCCGCCGGCCTGTTGCCGAATCCGCCCCATCGCCGCCTCGTCAAGCGCTCGGGCCTGTTCTCCGGACGCAGGTTCCGCGTCGCCGGCCTCCAGACCATGCACCACGGCCATGCGCACCCCAAGGCTGTGCAGCAGGCTCAGGTCGAAGACGATATTGGGCAGATTGTCCCCCCCGGCCAATGCCTCGCCGTGGAGCAAGATGACGAAAGTGCCGCCGCGGTGGGCATTGATATAAGCCGCCGCGGAACGGAACAGTTCGATCATTTCCCCTGCCTGGTTCATGGCTTCAAACTTACAGGCAATGCTGCGCCACGAGTTCCCGCAGGGTTCGGATGCAGGGATCAATCATGTCCAGGGACAGGTATTCATCCGGCTGATGCGCTTGATCGATATGGCCCGGGCCGAGCACGATGGTGTCCATGCCGAGTTGCTGCAGGAATGGCGCTTCGGTGCCGAAAGCCACGCTTTCGCCCTGGTGGCCGGTGATTTTCTCCGCGGCGCGCAACAGGGCGCTTTGTTCCCGGGCGAAAAACGCCGGCGTGCCGGGAAACAACGGGATGAGTTCGGCCTCGACCCGCAAGGGCCCGGTTACCGCGGCAAGGCGCCGGCGAATCTCGTGCCGGATACTTTCCACCTCCATTCCCGGCATCAGGCGAATGTCGAATTGCAACTCGCAATGGCCGCAAATGCGGTTCGGATTGTCGCCGCCGTGAATTACGCCGAGGTTCAGGGTGGGGTGGGGAATCTCGAAAAAATCGCCGCGGTAGCGTTCGCGCAACTGCTTGCGGAACTCGATCAGGTCGGCGATCACGGCGTGCATGGCATCGAGTGCGTTGCGGCCGAGTGATGGGTCGGAGGAATGGCCGCTGCTGCCGCGCAGGCGCACCGATTCCATCATGATGCCCTTGTGGCTGCGGATGGGCCGCATTCCCGTGGGCTCGCCGATGATTGCCGAGCGCGCCCGGGGTCGGCCCATTTCCGCAAGACTGCGGGCGCCCTGCATCGAGGTTTCTTCATCGGCGGTGGCGAGAATGATCAGCGGCTGGCGAAACTCCTGATCAAGCAGGGGCCGCATGGCTTCGATGGCGATGGGGAAAAAGCCTTTCATGTCGGTGGCACCGAGACCGTAGAGGCGGCCGTCGCGCTCGGTCATTCGCAATGGGTCACTGGTCCACAGGTGTTCATCGAAGGGAACCGTGTCGGTATGGCCCGCGAGCACCATGCCGCCGGGGCCGCTGCCATATGTCGCTATCAGATTGCATTTCTCATTGCCGGTGGTGGAAGGCGACTGCACCACTTCGCAGGCGAAACCGAGCGAATCGAGCTTCTCCGCCAGAAAATCGACCACCAGCCGGTTGCTCATGTCGATGCCGGGGTCGGTGGAGCTGACGCTGGCAAGGCCAATCATCCTGTCCATTGTGGTCAGCAGTTCGCGGGATTCCACAGACATGTTCAATCCCCCGCCGGGATCGATTCCCGGGCGATTTCGCTGCTTTTCGCCGCCATGATGAAGTCATTCCGATGCAGTCCGCCGATCTTGTGAGTCCACCAGTGCAGGGTGACCTTGCCCCATTCGACGATCATGGCCGGGTGATGGTCCTGCTCTCCGGCCAATTCGGAAATCCGGTTCGCATAGCGCATCGCCGCGTCCCAGTCGGGGAAGCGAAACTCGCCCACCAGCTTGTTGACGCCGTCATCCGCCGTCAGGCTCCACTGGGGCAAGTCGGCTAACCATTCTGCCGCCTGGGTTTCCGTCACGGTCTCGCCGCCGACGCGGCAAGGCTCGCAGGACAGGGTATCGAGTGATTGTTTCACGTGAATTCTCCTAGGATGCTGTCCAGCAGGCGGTAACCCCTGCTGCTCGCGCGCACCGAAACATCGTCGTGTTCCAGCAAACCCTGGCGAGCGAGGCATTCTAGCCTGTCCTCGATGACGCGCAAAGCAAGCCCGGTGCGGCTGGCGAAATCGGCGGGGGAAAATCCCTCCACGAGGCGCAGGGCGTTCATCAGGAATTCCAGCGGCCGCTCGGCCAAGCTTACTTCCACCGCAATCGTCTGACTGCCCGCTTCAAGGTAATGTTCCGGCCGGCGCGTCTTGCGGCTGCGCAGGATGCGGTTCCGGCCCGGAAAACTCAGTTTGCCATGGGCGCCGGCGCCGATGCCCAGATAATCGCCAAAGCGCCAGTAATTCAAATTGTGCCGGCACTGCTTCCCCGGCCTGGCGAAAGCAGAAATCTCGTAGCGCGCATAGCCGGCGTTTTCCAGCATGGCGAGGCCGGCTTCCTGCATGGCTTCCACCGCGCTGCCTTCCGGCAGGAGAGGCGGGCGGCACCAGAAAACCGTGTTGGGTTCGAGAGTGAGCTGGTACCATGAAACATGTTCTGGCTGCAATTCGATGGCGCTGGCGAGATCCCGCAGGGCCTCGTCATGGCGCTGTCCGGGCAGGCCGAACATCACGTCGAGGTTGATATTGTCGAAGCCCGCCTCGCGCGCCATGGCCAATGCTCCCCGGGCCTCGGCGCCATTGTGGATTCTGCCGAGCCGGCCCAGGGCGCCGTCGTCGAAGCTTTGCGCGCCGATGGAAAGCCGGTTGATTCCAGCTTCGCGGTATCCCGCGAAACGTTCCGCCTCGGCGGTTCCCGGATTGGCTTCCAGGCTGATCTCGGCGTCCGGGGCGAGGCCGCCGCTTTCCCGCAGCGCATCGAGCAGGCGGGCGAAGGATCCGGCCTGAAACAGGCTCGGCGTGCCGCCGCCGAAAAAGACCGTTTCCACCGGCCTGGCGTCCCCTTGCCGGCTTTCGGTCAAATCGGCGCGGAGCGCTTCCACATATGCCGGCTCGGGAATTCCGGCGCCCGGCTTTTCATGGGAATTGAAGTCGCAATAAGGGCATTTGCGAACGCACCAGGGGATGTGGGCATACAACCCTAGGGGGGGTAGTTCCAGCATGACATCAGCTTGCCGATGGCCTGGGCACGGTGGCTGAGGATGTTCTTGCGCTCCGACGGCAGTTCCGCCGAAGTGCGATTTTCCCCGGGCAAAAAGAACAGTGGGTCATAACCAAAGCCGTTTCCCCCCCGGGGCTCGAACAGGATTTGTCCTTCCCAGCTTGCCTGGCATACCAGGGGCATGGGGTCTTCAGCATGACGCAGGAACACGATGGCGCAGTGAAAGCGGGCCCCGCGCCCGGCGGCGGGGATTTGGCGAAGTTCCGCGAGCAGCTTGCGATTGTTGGCTTCATCGGCCCCGGCGCCATCGGCCCCTGCGTAGCGGGCGGAGAAGATGCCCGGCCTGCCCTGGAGCGCGTCCACCGCAAGCCCGGAATCATCGGCGATGGCGGGCAGCCCGCTCTCGCGGCAGGCATGCCTCGCCTTGAGCAGGGCGTTCTCGACAAAACTCAGCCCGTTCTCTTCGACCGGCGCAATATCTAATTCAGCCTGGGAAAGCAATTCCACCCGCTTTGCCGCGAGCAGGGCGCGCAACTCGGCAAGCTTGCCGGCATTGCCGCTGGCGAGCACGATGCGACGCATCAGTTTCGGCTCAGGTGGTAGATGGCGATTTCGCCGAGAAAATTGGGCCAGGCGCGCATGGCCCAACTGCCTTCATGGCGGGAATTGACCACGGTGCGGGCGAGTACGCGGATATCACCTTCGCGGCACAGGGCGTCGAAATCCCCCACTGTGCAGAAATGGATATTGGGGGTGTCGTACCACTGGTGCGGCATGAAGTCCGACACCGGCATGCGCCCCCGCAGCAGCAGGTCGAGCCGGCTTTTCCAGTTGCCGAAATTGGGAAAGGTAACGATGCCCTTCCTGCCGATGCGCAGCATTTCACGAACCAGTTCCGCGGGATTGTCCAGCGCCTGCAGGGTCTGGGCGAGCAGCACGGTATCGAAGCTGTCGGATTCGAAATTGGACAGGCCCTGATTCAGGTTCTGCTCGATTACCGCCACTCCCGAAGCCAGACATTGCTCGATATTGGCCGGATCGATCTCAAGACCCACCGCATGCACATCCTGTTCGCGCTGCAGCCAGGCGAGCAGGGCGCCGTCTCCGCAGCCGAGGTCGAGCACCCGGCTGCCGGGTTCGATCCAGCGGCGGATGATTTCCTGGTCAGGACGCATGGCCGCAGATCTCCCGGTGGGCATTGCCGAGATAGGCGGACAGCGCATTGACATAGCGCGGAATCGGCAGCAGAAAGGCGTCGTGGCCCTGATCCGCCTCGATTTCCAGATAGCTCACCCGCTTGCCGGCCCGCAGCAACCGGTTGGCGACTTCCCGGGAACGGTCAGGCGGAAAGCGCCAGTCGGTGCTGAATGACATCAGCAGGAATTTACAGTTCGAGTCGGCGAAAGCCAGGGACAGGTCGCCTTCGTAGTCCACCGACGGGTCGAAATAATCCAGCGCCTTGGTCATCAGCAAATAGGTATTGGCGTCGAACTTCTCGGAAAACTGCTCGCCCTGGTAACGCAGATAGCTTTCCACTTCAAAATCCACATTGAAACCAAAACTCAGGGAGCCGCTGCGCAAATCCCGGCCGAAATTGTCCTGCCTGGCTTCCAGCCCCGCCAGGGCCTTGCCGAATTTGGCGCGCATGGAAGAATCGGACAAATACGTGATATGCCCCACCATGCGCGCAAGCATCAGGCCCTGCTTGGGATATACGCCGTGTTCGAGGTAGCGCCCGTCGTGGAAATCCGGGTCCTTGGTGATGGACTGCCGGGCGACTTCATTGAAGGCGATGTTCTGGGCCGAGAGTTTGGGCGCGGCGGCGATGGCGATGGCGTGATGCAGGCGCTCGGGATAACTGATCGCCCAGCGCAGCACCTGCATGCCGCCAAGGCTGCCGCCGATCACCGCGGCCCACTTGCCGATGCCGAGCCGGTCCATCAGCCGCAGTTGGCTGTTGACCCAGTCGCGCACGGTGATGATGGGGAAATCGGGGCCATAATGCCTGCCGGTTTCCGGATTGATGGAAACCGGCCCGGTGCTGCCGCCGCAGCCGCCGAGGTTGTTCAGGCAGACCACGTAAAACCGGTTGGTGTCGATGGCCTTGCCCGGGCCGATGCAGTTGTCCCACCAGCCGGGCTTGCGGTCGTCTTCGCTGTGATAGCCGGCGGCGTGGTGATCGCCGCTGAGGGCGTGGCAGATCAGTATGGCATTGGAGCGGCCGGGGTTGAGTTCGCCGTAGGTTTCCACCATCAATTCATAGGCTGGCAGCGACTTGCCGCTGCGCAGGATCAGCGGCTCGTCGAATGCGAGGCGTTGCGGGCTCACCAGTCCAACGCTGTCTGACTTGTCGATCTTGCTCATGGCTTGGAGGATTCTGGGGTCAGATGCCTATCACGATCAGCGAAACCTGCTGCGAACCGAATGTGGTGTTGAGGAAATCCAGAATAAAGCGAATCAGGATAAAAACGAAAATGGGCGAAAAATCCAGCCCGCCCATGGGCGGCAGCACCTTGCGGAAAGGCGCCATGACCGGGTCGGTCAACTGCCAGACGAGCATCAGCAGGGGGTGCGGATTCGTGTTGCCGGAAAACATCATCACGAAGGACATGATGATGGACGCGATTATGGCGTACCAGTAGATGTTGATGATGAAGTAGACCACGCCGAGCACCGACCAGCTAATCACGAAAGCGGCGCCGGGTATGCTGACGTTGTAAATCATCAGCAGTACGCAGATGGCGATGCCTTCCACCACGAAGGCCAGCACCAGGGTGGCGAAATCGATATTCCGGTAACCGGGAATGAAGTTGCGGAAAACCCGCACCATGGGGTCGGTCACCCGCACCACGGCCTGGGATACGGGATTGTAGAAATCGGCCCGGGCGACTTGCAGCAGGAAGCGCAGCAGTATCGCCAGCAGATAGAGCCCGCCCAGGGCATTGAAAATCGCGGCCGTTGCTTCATTCATGGCGCTTGTCCGCTGGCCCGGGCGAGTTCGCCGGCGCGCTCGGCGGCGGCGGCGATGGCGGTTTCCACGAGTTGGCGCAGGCCATTTTCCTCGAATTGTCTGACCGCCGCCTCGGTGGTTCCTCCGGGCGAGGTGACCCGGGCGCGCAGGGTTTCAAGCTCCAGTTCGCTGCTGTCCACAAGCCTGGCGGCGCCAAGCGCGGTCTGGCAGGTCAGTTGTCTGGCAAGCCCCGTATCGAGCCCCAGCTTCTGCGCCGCGTTTTGCATGGCTTCCATGAACAGGAAGAAGTACGCGGGGCCCGAGCCGGACAACGCGGTAACGATATCGAGATCGGACTCCCTTTCGCACCAGACACAGATACCCACAGCGCGCATCAATTCCTCCACGCTTTGCCGGTGGCCGGGACCGGCGAGGGCATTGGCGAACAGACCGGATGCGCCGCAGCCGATCAGGGCCGGGGTATTGGGCATGCAGCGCGCGATGGGCAGGCGGTCGCCGAGAAGTTCGGCGAGCCGCGCCAGGGTCACCCCGGCGGCCACCGACATGACCAGCGGCCTGCGACTGCCGAGAGCGGGGCGCAATGCCGCGCAGGCATCCATCATGGACTGGGGTTTGACCGCAAGCACGATCAGGTCGCAGTTCCCGCCAATCTGTTCGCTGCTGACTGCATTGACACCGTGTTCGCGCTCAAGCCGCGACACTTTGCCGAAGTCTATGTCGGCCATAGAAATCCGCGAAGCTTGCCAGCCCTTGCCGAGCAGACCGAGTACGATGCTGCCGGCCATGTTGCCGCTGCCGATGAAGCCGATGTGTCGCGCCGACATGGAGCCGCTCCAGGCGGATTCCGGGAAAGCGGCCATTCTATCCCATAAGCCGGCAAGCTGCGCCGATGAAATTCAGCAATTCTCATTATGGCGCTCCAACCTTCATGTCATTCCGCGCGAAGCGAAGCGTAGTCGCAGAACCTCAGGCAGTGGCCTCCCGGGGAGGTTTCATCCTGTTCTGGCGCCGAACAGCGCCGTGCCGAGGCGGACCATGGTGGCGCCTTCGACTATGGCTGCTTCAAAGTCGCGGCTCATCCCCATGGACAAGGTATCCATTTCGGGAAATTCGCGTCGCAATCGCTGAAACTCCATGGCCAGTGTGCGGAATGCAAGGCGCTGGGCATCCTCCCCCGCGACCCGGGCCGGTATCGTCATGAGACCGCGCAGACGCAACCGGGGCAGCCGGCTGACTTCCCGGCACAACATTTCGGCATCGGCCAGCGCCACGCCGGACTTGCTCTCTTCTCCCGACAGCTTGACCTGCACACAGACATTCAACGGCAGCAGTCTCGCCGGGCGCTGGTCATTGAGCCGCCGGGCGACCTTCGACCGCGCCACGCTCTGCACCCAGTGAAAGTTTTCCGCGACGCCGCGGGTCTTGTTTGATTGCAGGGGACCAATGAAATGCCACTGGCAATCCGGCGCCTGGCTCATCTTGTCCAGGGCTTCCCGCAGGTAACTTTCGCCGAACCCGGTGACGCCGAGTCGCCTGGCTTCGGCGATTCTTGCCGCCGGCTGCCCCTTGCTCACCGGCAGCAGGCGCACCGAGCCGGGCGGGCGGCCGTGGCGATCCTCGCATGCGCGGATGCGGGCCCGGATTTGTTCCAGCCTGGGGGCAATACCGGTCACGATGTCGGATTGAGGAAAGATGCGGCGGTTCCCGGTGGGTCGGCGGTGAAAGTCTACCATCGGTAGCTGCCTGAATCTTGCCAGAGGAAAAAAGCGGCAAAGAGGACTCTCCATGGAACTTCGAAAATTGCTGGCCCTGTGCAAGGAACAGGGAGCATCCGATCTGCATCTTGCCCCCGGGCTGCCGCCCTGGCTGCGGGTCGATGGTGAATTGCGCCCGGCTGCGCTGGAGGCGCTGGATGAAAGCCAGGTGCAAGCCTGTATCGATTCCTGCCTGGATGGCAACCAGCGGCAAGTCTTCCTGGCCGGAGAGGAAATCGATCTTGCCATCGAGGCGCCCAATGCGGTTCGCTTCCGGCTCAACGCCTTTCTGCAGCGCAATGGCCCGGCAGCGGTATTCCGGGCGATTCCCGCGGCGGTGCTGAGCCTGGAACAGCTCGGCATGGGCGGAGATATTGCGCGAATCGCCGAATTGCCCAGCGGTCTTGTGGTGGTCACCGGGCCCACGGGTTCAGGCAAGTCAACCACCTTGGCGGCCATGGTCGATCACATCAACCGCAATCTCCATGGCCACATCCTCACCATCGAAGACCCCATCGAATTCATCCATGCCAGCCGCCGCTGCCTGGTGACCCAGCGCGAGGCCAATCGGCACACCCGCGGCTTTGCGGCGGCCTTGCGGGCGGCCCTGCGGGAAGACCCGGATGTAATCCTGCTTGGCGAGTTGCGTGACCCGGAAACGATTCGCCTGGCATTGACCGCGGCCGAGACCGGCCATCTGGTGCTCGCCACCCTGCACACCGCCTCGGCGGTGAAAACCATCAATCGCATTATCGATGTCTTTCCCGCGGCGGAAAAAGCCATCGTTCGAACCCAGCTTGCCGAATCCCTGCAGGCGGTGATCGCCCAGACCCTGCTGCGCAAACCCGGCGGCGGGCGCGTGGCCGCCCGGGAGATTCTGCTGGCAAGCACCGCCGTGCGCAATCTGGTGCGGGAAGACCGGATTGCCCAGATCTACTCCTGCATGCAATCCGGCGCGTCCCAGGGAATGATCACCCTGGACCAGAGCCTGGCCGGATTGCTCGCCGCGGGGCAGGTCAGCCGGGAGGAGGCGCTGCTTCAGGCCAGGGACCCGGCGGCGCTGGGACGGCGGGGAGGGGACGGAAATCCCGGGTATTGAGCTACTGCCCGGAATCCGGCGCCTTGACGCGGATTTCGTTGAACCAGTTCTCCAATATGATCTGGGCGGCGATATGGTCGATGGCGGTTTTCTTGACCATCAGCGTGGCATTGGCTTCCACCAGCCGCTCGATGGCTTCCCGGGAGGAGAGCCGTTCATCCATGCCGTAGCAGGGTTTTTCGAAGCGTTCCTGGAGGCGGCGCGCGAATTTCTCCGCCCGGCCGAGCAGTTCGCTTACCGAGCCGTCGATGTTGTAAGGCAGGCCGACGAGAAAGACATCGGGCTTCCAGAGTTCCACAAGCTGGGCCATTTCGTTCCAGCGCGGCTGCCCGTCCCGGGCCTTGAGCACGGTTACCGCGCTGGCGGTGCCGCTCAGGCTCTGGCCGAAGGCGACGCCGATGCGCTGGGTGCCAAAATCAAACGCCAGCGCCGAAAAATGGGAACTCAGGTCGTCTGGAAACAGGCTCAGGCTCATCGCGTTCGTTCAGGAATGGCCCGCCTCCGGCGACATTTTTTCCAGGGCGATGCCGAGTTGCGCCGCCGCCGCGCCGGGCTTGCCGGTATAGTCTTCGGAAAAAATCAATTCGCTGCTCGCCGGTGTGGTCAGCCAGGAGTTGTTGAGGATTTCCTGTTCCAGTTGCCCCGGCCCCCAGCCGGCGCAGCCCAGGGCGATCAGGTAGTTGTCGGGGCCGTTGCCCAAAGCGATGGCTTCGAGAATCGACTTGGAAGTGGTTACGGTGATGTCGGGCGTGATCCGAATCGAGGAATCCCACTTTCCCCCGGCGTCGTGCAGAATGAATCCCTTGTCGCGCTCCACCGGGCCTCCGGCGAGCACCTGACGGGCGCGGAAGTCCCCCTCGCCTGCGCTGCTGCTGATTTCGAGTTCGTTGAAGATATCGGCGAGACTGGTCTTCATGGGCTTGTTGACCACAATGCCGATGGCGCCGGACTTGTCGTGTTTCCACAGGTAGGTGACCGTGCTGCCAAAATAGGTGCCGGTCAAGCGCGGCATGGCGATGAGGAACTGATTTTCCAGTGTGTTGCTAGTGTGCCGTCCCATAAGTTCGCCGCATTTCAGCGCGATAACCTGCGCAGTATACAGTCCATCAGTTCGCCGGCGATATCGAGTCCGGTCGCCTGCTGTATTTCCCGCATGCAGGTGGGGCTGGTCACATTGATTTCGGTGAGATAGTCGCCGATGACGTCGATACCGATAAAAAGCATTCCCGCCCCGGCCAGCGAGGGCCCGATCTGGCCGCAGATCCAGCGGTCGCGACCGCTCAGTTCCCGGCAGACTCCAGTGCCGCCGGCGGCCAGATTGCCCCTTGTTTCACCGGCGGCGGGTATCCGCGCAAGCGACCAGGGAACCGGGGCGCCGTCGATCAACAGTATGCGCTTGTCGCCTTCGGCAATCTCGGGGATGAAGCTCTGGGCCATGATCTGGCGGCGGCCGTTGCGGGTCAGGGATTCGATGATGACCGAAAGATTGGGGTCGTCCGGCCGCACCCGGAAAATGTCGGCGCCGCCCATGCCGTCCAGGGGCTTGTAGACCACGTCCCGGTGCTCCCGGTGGAACTCCCGCAGCAATTCCCCATTGGCCGACACCAGGAAGGGGGC
Source organism: Pseudomonadales bacterium (assembly GCA_022827425.1). GTDB lineage: Bacteria > Pseudomonadota > Gammaproteobacteria > Pseudomonadales > Pseudohongiellaceae > UBA9145. Next base: position 65,477 of record JAJDSZ010000108.1, read on the forward strand.
GCAGCATTGCGGGAACAGGGTGGCGGCCATTTTCTCGTTGTAGTCGCGCAGGCCGCGGGCTTCGTTGACTGCGAGAACACCGGCCGCCTGGGCGTGTTCGAGCAGGTAGGTGGCATTGACGTAGTCCATGTCGAAGGGAGGGTCCTTGCGCATGAGGACGACATCGAGTTCGGCAAGGCCGATGTCCCTGGTTTCGCCAAGGCCGAACCAGTCTTCGGGGTCATCGCGCACGGTGAGTTCGCTGGCGATGGCGCGGCAGCCTCCCGGGCCGAGATAGAGATCGGCGGGAAGCATGTATTCGATGCGCCAGCCTCGGGATTGGGCGGCTAGCAGCATGGCCAGGGTGGTGTCTTTTTTGGGGTTGATGGACGCGATGGGGTCCATCACGACGCCTAGGGTTACTGACATATGGCTTGGGTTGATTATGAGATCGGATTGGGCGGCATTGTGCATCCGAATGTTGTTGGTCTCAAGTCGCGTTGTTTTGTCAGTTGTATCTCGCCGCCGCTGGAAGCAGGCCTGCGGCATGTTTGGAATGTGTTTCGCCGACTTGCGGCATGCTTTAGTCAGTGTCGATAGCCTGCTCAATAATCCTGCGCGAGTCTGGTCGGTATAATGCGGGTCTGGTTGGGAGGTAGCGGGCTGTTGAGAATTTTCGGGATGCTTTGGGGGCTGGGGGGTGTGGCGGCCTTGCTGGTGTACGCGGTTTGGCGGCTGGCTTCCTATGCGCTGGAATTGGCGGGCTTGCCACTGGGGGTGTTGCATTGGGCGGCGCTGGTCTTTAGCGTGGGGTACATGATCTATGCCGAGGGCTACAAGGGGTTTCATCTGGGCTTTGCGCCGCGGGTGGTGGTGCGGGCGCAGTATTTGTGGCGCAATCCGTCGCCGGGGCTGGTTTTGCTGGCGCCGCTGTTCTGCATGGGATTCGTCCACGCCACCCGGCGCCGCAGGCTGGCCACCATCGGGCTGACGGTGATGATTCTCTGTTTCATCGCCATTGCCCGGCAGTTGCCCCAGCCCTGGCGGGGGATTCTGGACGCCGGCGTCGTGGCGGGATTGAGTTTCGGCATCGCCTCCCTGTGCTATTTCGTCATGGCCGCGCTGGGCTCGCGGAACATCGATATTCCGGCGGACACGCCGGAAGTCGTTTCACCCTGACATGGATACCCCGCTCGCCAGCGAATCCTGCGCCATCGTGGTGACTTTCCACCCGGACATCACTCCCTTGCTGGACATGCTTGGCCAGTTGAACCGGGAAACCCGGTTTGTGGTGGTGGACAACGGCTCTCCCGCAATCGGCCGGCTGGAAGAATCGATCACGGTGTACGAAAAATGCCTGGGCATCATCAAGCGGGAACGGAACGAGGGTCTGGCCCAGGCGCTCAATATCGGCATCGGCCGGGCCCGGCGGGAAGGATTCCGCTTCATTTTCCTGTTCGACCAGGACAGCAGCCTGTGCGAATCCTACATCGAACGCATGGTGGCGGCCTATCGGGAAGTGCGGGAACACAGCGGCAAGGGCATCGCGGCGCTTGGCCCGCGCATCATCAATCCCCAAACCGGCCGCCAGACGCCTTTCAAGCTTTTCAATCGCCTCTGGAATCGCACCGATCAGGCCTACGCCGGCAGCGGCTCCCATTTTGCCGCCGATTTCCTGATCACTTCGGGCACCATGCTTGTCGCCGGGCACTTGTCCGAAATCGGCCTGATGCGGGAGGACTACTTCATCGACAATGTGGACCTGGAATGGTGCTTCCGCGCGCGTTCCATGGGTTTTGACCTGGTGGGGACGAACAATGCGATCCTCTATCACCTGATCGGCGAACGCAGCCTCAATCCCCTGGTGCGGGCGGGCTTGATGGCCCAGCACAAGCCGTCGCGGACGTATTATTCGAGCCGCAACCGGATGCACCTGTATACCCGAAGCTATTCCCCCATCGGCTGGAAAGCCCGGGATATCGTTCGCTTCATCCTCAAGGCCGGCTGGCTGCTGCTCAGTTCTCCCCGGCGCGGCGAATACTGGAAACACATCAGCGCCGGCATCCGCGACTATCGCCAATTGCAGTGAGCCATGGCCGCGCCGCTTGCCATCCTGCTTTCAACCTACAACGGCGAGCGCTTTCTCGCCGAGCAACTCGATTCGCTGCTGCGCCAGACCCGGCGGGACTTCCTCATCGTGGCGCGGGACGATGGCTCGAGCGATGGCAGCCGCGCGCTGCTGGAAGGCCATGCCGGGAGAAATCCGCGGCAATTCCATCTGTTGGCCGATGACGGCGCCAGGCTCGGCGCCCGCGGCAGTTTCGCCCGCCTGCTGGAACACGCGCTGGATCTCGACCCGGCCTATCTGATGTTCTGCGACCAGGACGACATCTGGCATGAGGACAAGATCGAGCGGCAAATGGCCCTCATGGAGCGGACAGAAGCGGGGGAAACCGCGATTCCCGTGCTGGTGCACAGCGACCTGGAAGTCGTTTCCGCGGCCAACCGGTCCATTGCGCCGTCATTCGCCGCCTATCAGGGACTCGACACGGCGCGCAACGGCTTCATCGACCTGGCCATGAGCAATCTGGTGACCGGCTGCACCGCGCTGTTCAATGCGGCGCTGGCGAAGCGGGCCCTGCCCATTCCCCCCGAGGCCATCATGCACGACTGGTGGCTCGCCCTGACCGCCAGCGCCTTCGGCAGGCTCGCCTTCAGCGGGGACGCCACGGTCCGCTACCGCCAGCACGGCGCCAATACCATTGGCGCCAGCCGCCATGTTCCCGCCAGACTCACGCGGCCGGGCCACTGGCGCAGGCTGCTCACGGCGGAGGCCAATCCGCATCTGCTGGAAGTGGGCCGGCAAGCCCGGGCATTCCTGACGCGGAACCACACCGCGCTTTCCCCCGCGCGGCGCCGGGGACTTCGGCTGTGTTCCCTGCTTTGCCTGCGCCCGGGATTGCCGCAACGAGTTGTTTTCCATCTGTTGCGCAACAGGCGAATTCGATGATTGTGCTCCCCGGCCATTCGGAAATCCCGTGAACTGGAAGCGGCTGCTGTTTCTCACCCATCGCTGGATCGGCATCGGCATGTGCCTGCTTTTCGCGCTCTGGTTCGCTTCGGGCATCGTCATGATGTATGTCGATTATCCCGAACTGACCTACGTCGAATCCGTGGCGGCGCATCCGGACCTGCAACGGGACCGGGTCGAGCTGACGCCGTTCGAGGCCGCCCGGACTTGCGCGTTTCCAATACGTCCCAAAGGACGGTTGTTTTCGTCAGCAAATGATAGCACCTAAGAGATGTAACGGCTGCATTAGACCTTAATCGCGAAACGGGGATTGCCCTCGGATTCTCGATCAATCCGGTTTCCGCCTGCCGACAGCCTGCCGTCAGTCGTGGACATTCCGGGCTTCAGCTTTTACTCTTGGCGGTCAGTTCCGTCGGGGTGTCCTGGCGGGTTCCCGACAAACAAGGAGGAACATGGAATGAAGCATCGCAAGTCGCACACGGTATCCGGATCGATCCTGCTATTGGCGCTATCGCTGGCGGGCGCGGCGCAGGCGCAACAGCTCACCGGCACCGAGAACGGCGAATGGCGCTATCTCGGCGGCGATATCGGGCATACGCGATATACGCCGAACGACCAGATCAACGCCGAAAATTTCGGCGATCTGGAACAGGCCTGGATCTGGCGCAGCGACAACTTCGGCCCGAACATCGATTACTTCTCGCGCTCCACGCCGATCTATGTCGACGGCATCCTGTATACGGTGGCGACGCCCAGGCGCCAGGTGGTGGCCATCGATCCGGCCACCGGCGAAACCCTGTGGACCTTCCGCGAGCCCGAGTCGATCCGTCACCAGCGTTCGCCGCGCCAGGCTTACGGCAAAGGCGTGACCTACGGCGAGATCGACGGCCGCGGCGTGATTTATATCACCACGCCGGGCTTCTTCCTCTGGGCGCTCGACGCCAAGACCGGTCGCCCGCTGGAAAACTGGGGCTCCGCCTTTCCCGTCGGCGGATTTCCGGAATCCGGAGTGGTCGACCTGATTCCCTACCTGGTGGACGGTTGGGGCCCATGGGAAGATTACGTGACCGCGGGCGGGGAATACGATCCCGACTACGGCATACCGCGCGAACTCGGCATGGTTACCGCCTCCGCACCGCCTGTCGTCGTCAACGGCGTGGTGGTGACGCTGGTCGGCCACCAGCCGAGTTACGGCCAGACGCGCATCGAGAACGTGCCCGGCGACATCATGGGCTTCGACGCCGCCACCGGCGAGAACCTGTGGAAATTTCACGTCATTCCGCGGCCCGGCGAGATCGGCAATGAGACCTGGCATAACGACGCCTGGCGTTTTTCCGGCGACATTTCCACCTGGGCGCCGGCTTCGGCCGACCCCGACCTCGGCTTGGTCTATATGGTGACCAACGCCTCCACGGTGCAGTCCTATACCGGCCATCGGCCCGGCGACAATCTCTTCGGCGGCAGCCTGCTCGTGCTCGACGCCGCTACCGGCGAGCGCGCCTGGCATTTCCAGATCCATCGCAGCGACCAGTGGAACTACGACCTTCCCGCCGCGCCCATACTGATGGACCTCAATGTCGACGGACGCGCGATTCCGGCGGTGATCCAGAACACCAAGCAGGGCCTGGTCTTCGCCTTCAACCGGGAAACCGGAGAGCCGATCTGGCCTATCGAGGACCGCGAAGTCATCCAGACCGAAGTGCCCGGCAATTACACCGCGCTCACCCAGCCCTATCCCACCTGGCCCGAACCCGTGGACCGGATCGTCATCGACGGCATCACCGACGAGTTCATCATGGATTACACGCCGGCATTGCGCGAACAGGCCCAGGTGATCCTGAACGGCTACCGGCTCGGCGGGCTCTATGTGCCGGCATTGCCGCAAGGCTACGACGGCCCCTGGATCAACAACGTCGGCTGCCAGGGCGGCGGCAACATCATTCCGCATCCGCCGACGGCCGACCCGATCTCCGGCATGATGTTCAATTCCCACCGTCGCAGTTGCAGCGCGCCGGGTTTCATGCGGCCCACCAACGGCGTCGACCGCGACAATCCGAACTACCCCGAACCGGGCTCGGGCGGCGCCACGCCGAACAGCACGCCGACCACCGGCCGCACCGTGGTGGACTGGCTGCCGGGCGGCGGCGGAGGATTGCCTACCATCGAAGGTTTGCCGGTTTTCAAGCCGATGCACAACCAGCTTACCGCTTACCAGATGAACTCCGGCGACAAGCTCTGGTCCGTTCCCGTGGGCGAAACCCGCGCGGCGATCCGCAACCATCCCTTGCTGGAAGGCGTGGATATCCCGAACAGCGGCGGCGAGGGCTGGTCGATCCAGATGGCGACGCCGGAAATCCTGGTCCAGGCCCGGGCGCTGAGCGAAGGCATGGCC
>JAJDSZ010000128.1 GCA_022827425.1 Pseudomonadales bacterium
CTCTTCGGAGATGTCGTAATCCGCCGGTTCTCCGCCGAGGTCGGCCGCGGCGATTTCCTTCATCTTCGCCACCATGTCCATGGCCGCGCCGTAACAGGTGCGGGTATTGGTGAAGATGGAGTTGCTGCCGTCCTGGGGCGAGGTGATGGGAAGGTGGTTGTCGGTGCGGCCGGTGACGATGTCACAGCTTTCCCAGGGCATCTTCAGCGCTTCGGCCGCGGCCCGGGAAGTGGCGGCGTAGGAATAGGTGCCGAGATTGCCGACGCCGTTGTGAATCTTGAGTCGACCGTCGGCGCCCATCATGACAATACCGTCCTGTCCGCTGCGGCCCGCATTGTGATAGCCCTGGCCGATGCCGAGGCCGATCACCTTGCTGCCGTCGCGCTGGCGGCGGCGCGACTGGCGTCCTTCCCAGTCGAAGGCGTCGGCGGCCTGCTGCAGGGCTTCCGGCATATAGGCGCTGGTCAGGGGCTGGCCCTGTGGGCCGCCCACATCGCCGGTGCGGGCCGAGTTGACCACGCGGATATCGAGCCGGCTCATGCCGAGCGCATCCGCCGCCGCATCCATGATCGGCCCGATAATGGGCGCGATCTGGTTCTGGCCGGGGCCGCGCTGGGCGCCGCGGTGGGCGGTATTGGTGCCGACCGAAGCGCCGCGGAAGCGCACGGCTTCGGTCTGGTACAGAATGCTGATGCAATCCGCCGCGGAAAAGGCGTCGGCGCCGCCACCCTTGCCGCCGTTGTCGGAAACGACAAAGAGGTCGCAGGCGGACATGATGCCGTCGGGGCGGAATCCCACCTTGATCCACCCTTGGAAGCCCTGGCGGGCGCCGCCGATGGTGAATTCTTCCTCGCGGGTAACCCGCATCATCACCGGACGGTTCAGCTTCTGGGACAGCTTGGCGGGGATCGCCATGCTCGGAATGCTGTTGGCCCGGGCGCGCTGGCCGAAGCCGCCGCCGGTGGCGGCATTGATGAACACCAGGTCTTCTTTCGCCACGCCGATAATGCCGGCCATGTCGTTCGCCAGCGCCGTGAGGCTCTGGGAAGTGCCGTGCAGGTAGAGCTTGCCGTCTTCCCAATAGGCCATGGCGCTGCGCGGTTCCATGGAATGGTGGGGATAGCCGGCCGTCGTGAAGCTGCCTTCGTAGACGAAGCCGTCTTCGGCGGCGGCGAATCCGGCTTCCAGGTCGCCGATGGAGAAGGTGGGAATCGGGCCCGTGGTCGCCAGGTCTTCCGCCGGTGTGTTGCCGGCGCGGAAGCTGGCCACCTGGTCAGCGGTCCACTTGGCTTCGGTGAATCCTTGCTGACCGAAGGTATTGCCGCCGAGATAGGCGTTCGGGCCGCCTTCCCGCAGGCTGTCGAGCGGATCGAGCACGAAGGGGAGCCGCTCGAAGGTCACGTTGAGCGCCGCGATGGCGGATTCGGCGGTCTTCTCGTCCACCGCGGCAAGCGCGAGGATAGGCTCGCCGACGAGAGTCGGATTGTCGGTGAGAATTTTCAGGCCGGTTGACTGCGGTTCGCCGTCGGGATACACATCCCCGGCCCTGAGAATGCCGACCACTCCATCCATCGCCAGCGCTTCGGTGTCATCGACTTCAAGCACGCGCGCATGGGGGATGGGGCTGGTGAGAAGCCGGGCGTAGACCATGCCCTCGCGGGTGTAGTCCTCGGCGTACTTGATCCGTCCGGTGACCTTGCCGGCCACGTCCGGTGGAACAAAATCTTGTCCGATATGCATATAGGCCATGGTGGTCACCCTATTTCCGCGGCGCGCATTACGCCGTCAAGGTATGAGTCATAGGAGCCGCAGCGGCAGATATTGCCGGCCAGACCCTCTCTGGCCTGCTCCCGGGTGGGATTGGGATTGGCGCGCAGCAGTCCCACCGCCGCCATCACCTGTCCGGGCGTGCAGTACCCGCATTGCGGGGACAGGGCTTCAACAAAACCCTGCTGCACCGGGTGCAGGGTGCCGTCGGGCGCTTCCAGGCCTTCCACGGTTTCGATGCGACCGTCCTTCATGGAATGGGTGAGGACGGAACAAGCATAGGTGGGAACATCGTCCACCAGCACGGTGCAGGCGCCGCATTCGCCGCGGTTGCAGCCAAGCTTGGTGCCGGTCAGGCCCAGTTTGTAGCGCAGGGTGGAAGCCAGGGTCTCTTGGGGCGCAACATCGACGGTGCGGTCCTGACCGTTGACGTTGAGCCGTATCATGCGCTCCACGGCCCCGGCGGGACGCGACTGGCCATTCGCCGCGTACCACAGCGAAGTCGTGCCGGCCACGGCGCCCGAGGCGATAACGCCCTTGATAAAGCGTCGTCGGGTGAGTTGAGGGTTCACGGGTTAGTCGCCTCCGTTGTGTGGGAGTGAATAAATCAGAACGAAGAGTAAAACACAGTTCCACGATTGGCAACATGCTTGCGGCCTTATTGTCCATTGGGACTGTCGGGTTCTCTCCGGGGCCCGCCGATTTCCGGAGGAATCGGCGCGGATTGGCCCTGCTGTCAGTCCATCGCCCGGAAGGTAAAGTCGCCGATTTGCAGGTGGCTGAATTCCGGGGCGACGATTTCCATGGGGGCGGTGGACAAGATCTGGTTCGAATCTGCAACGGGGCCGGAATGCCGCATCGGGAAAAGGCGCCAGGCGCCGCTGGCTTCCTGGCGGAAGCCGTTGGCGATCAGCGCTTCGTCAAAACTGCAGATCAGCACGTATTCAGGATTGCCGTCCTGGTTGAGGTCGGCCTGGAACAGGTACAGTCCGGCGTCTGGCTCGAATTGCGCAGCTTGGGCGGCAGCTGAGAACTGCAACTCGCCGCGCAAGGCTTCGGGTACGGTGAAAGGCGCAGGCCGGTAGATCAGGTCCTGCTCGAAATCGATCAGCTGGTCCCCAGGGCCAGACCGGAGTATGTAATCCGGCCGGACAGGCTCCAGCGCCAGACGGGCAAGCTCCGGGTTGGATTCTTCGTTTTCCCCGATGACTTCCCGCATCCAGCGCCAAGCGGGGCGGCCCATGTTTTCCCTGGCGTCGAAAAAGTCGAATTGCTCCAGTGCGATCTCGCCGCGTTCCACCCGCGCCTGCTGGCTGGACAGGGATATCTTGCGGAAATCGAGCAGGGGCGAATTCAGCAGCAGGACGAGGCCGATCATCAAGACGCTCATGGGCAAATTGACGCTGGACAGCTTGTCCGTCCATCGCTCTCGCAGGCGGATGATGCCGCCGGCGTAGCCCAGGGAAAACAGCGTGATCAGCAGGCCGATGAGCAGGGCCCAGCAGCGGGCCACGGTCCAGCCGTATTGATCGACCCGCAGATACAGCCCGTACAGCGCCAGCAGCGAGATAATCGGCAGCAGGGCGGCGGCGATGCCGAGCAGGCGATGCAGTATGGCCGGATAGGGTTCCCGGCCGCCCTGCTGGTACACCGCATTGAGGGTGAACAGGGCAAACAGGTTGAGCGCCATCAGCAGGGAAGTGCCGCTGCCGGTGTTCCACAGGGGCTCCAGTCCGGTGAAAGGCAGTGCGCCGAGAAACAGCGCGGTGACGGTTAGCGCCAGCGGAAGCAACAACCACATCAACCCCTGCAACAGGCTGGAAATGCCGTCGATGACCCGGGCGAACCCGCGGAATATGTATATGCCTAGCCCGACGACCACGGACAGCACCGGGAACAGGAACCAGTCCTCGGTGAACAGGTCGATGAAAAACTCGATGCCGATGACGCGGAACAATTCGCCCCAGAGCATCAGTACCGCAGCCACCCCCAGGGCCAGCGCCCAGGACAGCCCGGCCACCAGGGCATTGCGCCAGGAATCGGTGAAGATCTCGCCGTAATCGGGCTTTCTGGTCTCGGCCAGGGGCCGGAGATAAAGCAGGGCGAGAAAGCAGGCCAGAATCAGGGGCAGAATGTACGCGGCGAGGATGGACTCTGCCGGAAACTCGCCCCAGGGAGTGGCTTGCCAGCCGATGTAGGCGGCCAGCGGTGCCAGAACGGCGCAAAAGCCGCCGGCGATGGCCAGGGTCCGGCGCTGATTGCCGCTTTCCAGGCCCAACAGCAGCGACAGCGGCAGCGTCACCGCCAGGGTCCAGAGCGGGAAATTGAGCAGCGGAGTCTGGCTTGGCCAGACTTCGTTACTGCCTGCGCGCCAAAGCAGAAACAACGCCAGCCCCTGGACCAGGGATATCAGCAACATCAGTCGCAGTTGCGGCCTTGCCGTTGCGGGGATTTGCGTATCCACCGCGGGCCTCAGGGACCGACCGGCTGGAATTGCTGGACACGCCTGCCTGCCTGTTCGGCGATATAGACATTGCCGCGTGAATCCACACCGATGCCATGCGGCAGTTCGAATTGCCCCGGGTAGCGCCCCGGGCCGCGGCCGAAACTCGCAAGCCGCTCGCCGCTGTGGCGGTCAAGCACTTCCACGGTGACGCTGTTCTGGTTGATCACATAAAGGTGCCGCTGCTCCGGATCGGTGGAAAAATCGAGCACCACGGCATTGCCCCGGGCGCCGCTTGCCCGGCCCGCCGGGTTGCTCACCGGGGTGAATCCCGGAGCGATGTAGTCCAGAAAATAACCTGACAAATCAAATACCTGTATGCGGTCGGCCCGACGGTCGCAGACGTAAACCCGACCGTCATCGGAAACCCGTATGCAGTGTGGCAATTCGAGAACATCCTCTTCGCCCGGTTCGCGCCGCAGCCGCCATTGGCGCAGGAAATTGCCCTGGGCGTCGAGCACGGCGATGCGCGTGTTGCCGCCGGGGAGTTCGCCATCGGCGACATAGATGTTGCCTTCGCTGTCGGTGTCCACCGCGGAGGGCAGGAAGAAGCGGGGGCGGCCGGAATTGAGCGGCTCGCCCTCGCGGCTGCCATCGCTGGAATCGAACACGCCGGTTTCGCCGATCTGCATCAGCAGGCTGCCATCGGCGGGGTCGTATTTCTGGATATACCCGGTCGCGGCGGCGACGATCCACAGATTGCCGTCGGCATCGGGCTGGCAATCGTGCAGGCGACCGCCGAGCAACTCCGGGTCGCCCCAGCCTTGCACCACTTCTCCATGGGGATTGAGTTCAATGATGGGTGGCGCCAGCCGGGCGCCGTCCAGATCATCCTCCACCACGTTCTGGCGGTTGAGCAGGAATACGTGGTCCCGCTCGTCCACGCACATGCCGCCCAGCCCGCCGGTGAGCCAGTTGTCGCCAAGGGGGATTTGCGGCCAGTCGGGATTCAGGCGGAATTCCAGCGCCTGGGCGAAGGCGAGGGGGCCGGCAATCGCCAGCAACAGGCCGAATGTTCCGACGAAACAGCGGGATTTGGCAAGTGGATTCATGGCAGGGGCACCTCGTCGCTTTCCACGGTTCTGGCCCGGCGGAACGCCGCCATGGCTTCCCCGGTCCGCACCTGTTCCAGCCAGAATACACCGTCATAGGGCCGGCTGTTGCCCCGGGTGCCGACAAAGTCGATGTCGCCGTCCCGGTCGATGTCCCGGGCGATGAACTTGTCGAACATGCCGCGCTTGCGCCGGGAAATGTCGTGCCGGGTCCATGTCGATTTCGCGTCGCCGGGATTCTCGAACCAACCGATGCGGCCGAGCGGGTCGCCCAGGCTCACGTCGCCGTCGCCGGTGCGAAGCCCGCGGCTGTAGCTTCCCGCCATGATGTCGGTGTCGCCGTCGCCGTCGATGTCGGCGAGTTCCATGCCGGTGACACTGTCCGGCGCAAAGCTGCCGATGGGGAATGAATTCCAGGCGTCGCCCTTGCGCGCGGGCTGTTCGATCCAGGACAGGCCCCCGCCGGCGGCGCCGATGATGTCGAGCCTGCCATCGCCGCTGAGGTCGGCATATTCGAGATTGAAGCCCGCCATCGCCGGGCCGTTGATGCCGATGGCGCGCTCGGCGAATTGCGGGCCGGCGCCGCCGAGATTCTCGAACAGCACGAGCCTGCCCTCGCCCCGGGTTCCCACCACGATGTCCAGGTCGCCGTCGCCGTCGATGTCCACCGGCTCTGCATTCTGGGGAATGCTGTAGCGGCCAAGCTCGCTGCGCCGCCAGGCCTCGCCGTCGAGTGGGTCGCCATCAAGCCGGAACAGTTCCACCGGCGTGGAGCGGGCGTAGTCCTCCGGGCCCGGGGTCTGGGCGCCCTTGTTGGGCGCGGTGACTTCGGGAATGCCGTCATTGTCGAGGTCGGCGGCGAATACGCGAATGTAGGAGCCCCGGTCCCGGGTCATGGGCAGGATCAGCCTCGGCCAGGTTTCGCTGCGGGCGCCGGGGCCTGGATTCTGCAGGTAGATGATGTGGGAAAGTTCGGCTGCCACGAGCACGTCGAGCCAGCCGTCGCCATTCATGTCCGCCAGGGCGGCGTCTTCCGGCGCGGGGGCGTCCGCGGCTTCGGCGATGGTGATATTGGTCCAGTGCCCGGGGGATTCGGAGGCAAAGGCGATGCGCACGTGGCCCGCAAGCGGCGCCACGAACCCGGGCCGGAATCGGGCCGAGTCGTATTCGGCGTCGGATTCGTGGACAGACACCACATCCTCGAAGCCGTCCTTGTCGATATCGCCCATCACCAGCCCGTCGCTGCCGCTGAAGGGCGCGCCGGTGACTTCGGAATCGTCGATGATGTGCTCGCGCCAACTGATGAAACCGCCGTCGGCGGCCCGGGCGCGGGTGAGGGTATCGCCCACCGGCGTCTGGGCCGGAGCCGCGCCGGCAAGAAGCAGCATGGCAAGGGCTGGGCGGGCAAGGCTTGTGCGCATGTCTTTCTCCCGATAACCGCCCGATGGTAGCAGAAGCCAGGGCGATGTCCCTACCCCGCCGTTGCTCCCAGGGAATCGTCGCCACGCTCTGCCATGTCAATCTGCGAAACGCACTGTCATTCTGCGCGCAGTCGCAGAATCTCCTTGGGATGCCACGGCATGAGATTCTGCGACTTCGCTCCGCTACGCGCGGAATGACGGGAAAGAATGGCTCCGCCGCGCGCGGAATCACGGAAGGGTTTGACATGGACTCGGGCTGTTCAGCGGATGATAATCAACTTCCCGTTCAGGTAGTTTGGCAGCATGACATTGAGCAAATTTCGCTTCCACACCGTTACCGCCATGGTGGTCGCCAACATGATTGGCACCGGAGTGTTCACCAGCCTCGGATTCCAGTTGGTCGACATCCGCTCGGGCTTTGCCCTGCTCATGCTCTGGGCCGTTGGTGGCCTGGTGGCGCTCAGCGGCGCCCTTTCCTACGCCGAACTCGGCGCCGCCCTGCCGCGCTCCGGCGGCGAATACAACCTGCTGCGGCGCATTTATCATCCCGCGGCGGGCTTTGTGTCCGGCTGGGTTTCCTCCACCATCGGCTTTGCCGGCCCCACGGCGCTGGGGGCGATGACATTCGCCGCCTATCTCGCCTCGGCGTTTCCCGATGGGCTCGGCGACAACTGGCGCAAACTGGTCGCCGCCGCGCTGGTCATCGCCATGGCCCTGGCCCATGCGGGCAATCACCGCACCAGCGGCAGCACGCAACTGGTTTTCACCAGCATCAAGATTTTCGTGATCATGGCTTTCTGCCTGCTGGCGCTGATGGTGACCAGCGAACCCCAGCCGGTTTCCTTTCTTCCCCAGGCAGGCGATGCGGCGGTAATCGGCAGCGCCGCTTATGCGGTGGCGCTGATATACGTCAGTTTCGCCTACACCGGCTGGAATGCGGCCACCTACCTGAGCAGCGAAATCGACAATCCACAGCGCACCCTGCCCTGGGTGCTGACGAGCGGCGCTCTGATCGTCATGGTGCTGTATCTGGCGCTGAACTTCGTTTTTCTCCGGGTGGCGCCCATGGACGCCATGGTGGGACAGGTGGAAGTGGGCGCCATCGTCGCCGAGTCCGCCTTTGGCGCCGCGGGCGGGCGTTTTGCCGGGCTCGTGTTCGCCCTGCTGCTGATTTCCACGGTAAGCGCCATGACCATGGCGGGACCCCGGGTCATTCAGGTGATCGGCGAGGATTTTCCCGCGCTGGGATTTTTCGCCAGCAGGAATCGCCACGGCATCCCCGCCATTGCCATTTACACCCAGACGGTGATCGCGCTGATTTTCATTTTCACCTCGACATTCGAGTCGGTACTGGTCTTTGCCGGCTTCACCATGGCGCTCAACAGTTTCGTTGCGGTATTCGGCGTTTTTGTGCTGCGCTGGCGGCAACCCGAACTGCCGCGGCCCTATCGCACTTTTCTGTTTCCCCTGCCGCCACTGATCTATCTCACGTTGACCGGATGGATCCTGACATTCACCCTGATCAACCGTCCCGTGGAAGCCCTGTTTTCCCTTGCGGTCATCGGCAGCGGACTGCTGTTCTACTTCCTGACCGCGCGGCTGCGACACTGATACAATTCGGCTGCGCTCGAAAAAAGGAATTCAGTATGAACGCCGAACAATTGCAGCACTATCAGAACAAACTTGCTTATGAGATGGATTCATGGGACGTATACGAAGCCTTGGAAAATGGCGGGCCTTTTGTCGTGGTGGATGGCCGCACTGCCGAAGCCTATGCGAATGAGCATATTCCCGGCTCGCTCAATCTGCCTCACCGCGAACTGTCCCCCGCCACCACGGCGTCGCTCGACAAAGCGAAAACCTATGTCTGTTATTGCGACGGCATAGGCTGCAATGCCTCGACCAAGACCGCGCTCAAATTGCTGAATCTTGGCTTTGAAGTGCGCGAACTGATTGGCGGCCTGGACTGGTGGAAGCGAGACGGCTATGCCACCCAGGGCAGGAAAGCCCAGACCGGAAAAGAGTGGGTTTGTGGCTGTTAAAAGGATACCTGCGGCGCAGGCTAATTTGCCGCGGCTGAATCAAATATCGCTCCAAGGATTTTCCGCCATTGTTGTGACCAGTCTCCCGCTGCCAGGAAGTGTGGATTGAGCAGGCCTTCCTTGCGGTTGTAACGCAGGGGCGCGAAGCGGGTATCGGTGATGTCGCCGCCTGCCGCGGTCAGCACGGCATGGGCGGCGGCGGTATCCCATTCCGAGGTGGGCGCAAGGCGGGGATAGATGTCGGCCCCGCCTTCGGCGATCAGGCAGATTTTCAGGGAACTGCCCATATTGGCCAGCTCCACCGCGCCGAATATCGCCTCAAGCCGCTTGCGCACGGGTTCCAGTTGGGAATCCAGGTGGCTGCGGCTCGCCACCATTTTCAGCGGCTCATGGCGGGTTTCGCCCGTGCCCGGTCCGGGAATTGTCCGCACCCGAATCGGCGCGGGCGAGCCCCCGGCTTGCTGGCGGAATGCGCCGCAGGCAATGTCGCCCAGATAGCTTGTCCCACTCACCGGCACATGCACCACGCCGAGTTCAGCCACGCCTTCACTGATTCGGGCGATATTCACGGTGAACTCGCCATTGCGCTTGACGAACTCCCTGGTGCCGTCCAGCGGATCCACCAGCCAGTAGCTGCGCCATTGCCCGCGCTCGGCAAAGCCCGGCGGCGTCGACTCTTCCGAAAGCACCGGCAGGCGCGGCTCCAGTCCCTGCAAAGCTTCGGTGATTATGGCGTTCGCCCGCCGGTCGGCCTCGGTGAGCGGGGAATCATCGTCCTTGTATTGCACCTCCATGCCGCCCGCGGACTGGTAGACTTCCATGATCGCCGCTCCGGCTCGCCGGGCGATGGCTTCGATTTTCCCCAACATCGTTTTTCCCGAGTTCATTGCATTTTCCTTGAGCCAGGGGCCTGCGCCGTGGGAATTCACGGCTGCAAATCCGCTCTCATCCACGCCCCCGCCCGCTCGATTTCGTTGCATATCCACCAATATTCGCCTCAACCGACCGGCCGGGGGCGCGGCGATAGCGAATTTTCGCTTTCGCGAATTCCCACGGCGCAGGCTCCTGGCCCTGGCGCCGCGGCCTTGCTTTTCCCGGCCGGTCGTTTACCCTCTTGCCGGCAAAGGACACGCAGCACGCAACGGAACATCCCATGTCGGCGCCCATTCCTCCCTGGAAGCAAATCGACACCATCCTGTTCGACATGGATGGTACTTTGCTTGACCTGCACTTTGACAACTACTTCTGGCGCGAACTCGTGCCCGAGACGTACAGCGCCCGCCACGGCGTCAGCCGCGAAGCCGCCCTGGCCCTGGTGCAGCGAAAAACCGACGAAGTATACGGCACCCTCAACTGGTATTGCCTCGATTTCTGGGCCCGGGAGCTTGACCTGGAAATCGCCGCGCTCAAGCGAACCATCACCGGCAAGATCAGCCTGCGCCCCAATGTGGAACGATTCCTGCGCGCCCTGTGGGACGCCGGCAAGCGCATGCTCCTCATCACCAATGCTCACCCGGCGAGCCTCGAAATCAAGATGAACAACGCCGATATCGCCGCCTACTTCCACCGCTGCATCAGCAGCCACCAGTTGCATCTTGCGAAGGAAGGGCATGGCTTCTGGGAAAAACTGCGGCAACTCGAACCCATGGACCCGTCCCGGGCAATCCTCTTCGACGATTCCCTGCCCGTGCTGCGCCGGGCGCGGCGGGAAGGCGTCGCCCATGTCTACGGCATCCGCAAACCCGACAGCCGCCGGCCCGCCCTGACCCACAACGAATTCCCCATGGTGGAGGATTTTGCCGACTTGCTCCCCGGGCTTGGGTCCGGGGAGCAAGTCCGCAGCCAGAACAAACCGGAGTCCGCGTCATGAACCGCGCCACAAGCCAGGCGGAAACCCGGGTGCGCCTCGACAAATGGCTCTGGGCCGCGCGCTTCTACAAGACCCGGGCCATTGCCCGCCAGGCCATCGAAGGCGGCAAGGTGCGCTGCGAAGGCTTTCGCGCCAAACCCGGCAAACATGTTGAGCCAGGCATGACCATCCGCCTGCAACAGGGCGACCACGAGCGCACGGTCATCGTTGAAGGCGTCCGCAACGACCGCCGCCCCGCGTCCGAAGCGCAACTGCTCTACCGCGAAACCGAAGAGAGCGTCCGCCGGCGCGGGGAACAGGCCGCCCGCC
Source organism: Pseudomonadales bacterium (assembly GCA_022827425.1). GTDB lineage: Bacteria > Pseudomonadota > Gammaproteobacteria > Pseudomonadales > Pseudohongiellaceae > UBA9145. Next base: position 10,965 of record JAJDSZ010000128.1, read on the forward strand.
GCAAGTCACAACCCGCCCATTGGCCTCCCGCCAGCCGTCCCACCAAAAAACAGCGCCGGGACATCCGTAGATTCAAGCAGGAATAGGGTCTTGGTCGTTCAGGCGTCTTTCGTCACTTCGGCGCCGTCCCGACCCGTCTGCGGATAGACAGGCCGCCGCGGAAGCAAGTTGATTTGTCTGCACCGGGAATACGGCGCACAGGCATGACTCAAAACTTCAGCCGTTTGAAAATGGTGTTGGGGATCAGTTTTACGATCCACAGGATGGGTCGCCACCAGGCGGGGGTGTAGATGGTGTGTCGTTTGCGGGTCACGGCCTTGACGATGCTTGTGGCGACGCGATCCGGGGTGGTGAAAAGAGGGCCTTTCGGGAGATGCGCTGTCATGGGAGAATCGACGAGGCCGGGGCGGATGTCGATCAGATGGACTCCGGCTTCGTGCAGTTGACCCCGCATTCCCTGGAGCCAGGCGGAAACCAGCGCCTTGGCGGAGCCATACACGTAGTTCGACCGGCGTCCCCGGTCGCCGGCTACCGAAGTAATCACCGCGATCGTGCCCCGGCCCCGGGCCATCATTTTGGGCGCCAGTGCGGTCAACAGGGCGATGGCGCTCAGTCCGTTGCTGTCAAGCGCCTCAAGCGCCGCTTCGAAATCCGTCCCGCAACTCTCCTGATCCGGCAATGCGCCATGGCAGATCAGCACGAGGTCGATGTTTCGCAATTGGGTGAAAGCCTGATCGATCAGTTCATCATGCTTCGCCGGCTTGCCCGGGTCCGTCAGCACCGCAAGATCGGCCAGCATGGGCTCCGCCGAGTCCGCGCCGGAGTCCGTCAGCCGCTGGCACAATGCCGCCAGCTTTGCTTCATTGCGCGCAACGAGCACGAAGCGATTGCCGGCGCTGGCATAGCGCCGGGCGACCGCGCCCGCGATTGCCGATGTGGCGCCGAAGATCAGGATATTCACCGAGCGGCTCCTGTCAGGCCAATGCGGTCTGACTGGGCCGAGCGGAATCGAAACTCCGGGTCAACCTGCCGTTTGATTTCCAGGAAGCGTTCCCATTCCGGATAGCCTTTTTTGAATACGGTTTCACTCATGCGGGCGTCCTTGGCGAGATAAATCCGCCCGCCATGGTCGAGCACCAGGGCGTCGAGTTCATCGAGCAGCGGGAACAGCGAAGCTTCGCGCTTGAAGTCCAGCGCGAGAGTATAGCCGCTCATCGGGAAGGAAAGCAGATTGCCATTGGCCGGCCCCATTTTTTTCAGCACCGAAAGGAACGAGCCCTTGCCCGCATCGCTCACGCGCTCCAGAACCGACCGGATACCCTCCCTGGCGGCGGCGTCGGGCAGCACGAACTGGTACTGCAGGAAGCCCTCCCGGCCGTACAGCAAATTCCAGTTGCGGATGCCGTCGAGCGGAAAGAAAAAGGCGTCGTGCCCCTGGCGTTTGTTTCCCGCGCGGAGCCGCTGCCAGTGGAAGTAGATGGAGTTGAATCCGGCAAGGCTGTGTCGATTGAGCAGTATCCCCGGCATTGTGAATGGGACACCCATCCCGTTGCGTCTTCGGTGATGCGGTCGGCCGTCTGTTGCGTGTTCGGCCAGAAAAACCGTGCCGCGGCCCATGGCTGCGCTCCGGGCGAGACAATCCAGCCAGGCCACCGAATACTGGGCGCCTTCGTGTTCTTCGAGCAAGTCGAAACATTGTCCGAGATTCGCTGCGGGAAGCGAGGCGGAGAGCATGGATGCGCCGGCGATCCGGGCCAGTTGCAGTTCGGCTTCGAGAACGATCCCGGTCAGGCCCATGCCGCCGCAGCTTGCCCGGAACAGCTCGGGCCGCTCATCCGGGCTGCAGGTCACTGTTTCGCCGCTGGCCAGCATGAGCCGCAATTCGCCCACATGCTCGCAGAAACTGCCGTCGCGGTGGTGATTCTTGCCGTGCACGTCCGCTGCGACCGCCCCGCCGAGGCTTGCCAGGGATGTTCCCGGCAGCACCGGCAGGAACCAGCCTTTGGCAACGATTTCGCCGAGAATTTCACGCAGGTTGAAGCCGGCGGACACTCGCAGCAGGCCTGTCTCCTCATCCAGTTCCCAGGTTTGCCGCAATCCGCCGCCACCGATGACATCAGCCGCCAGCGAACTGTCGCCGTAGCTCAAGCCGCTGCCGCGAACGATGCGGGAGGCGGCCGGGTCGCCCCGCAACAGGGAGCGCAATTCTTCCACATTGGCCGGCGCCGACAATCGGGCGTGCAACCGGGGATAGCGGCCCCAGCCGTGGAGTAGGGTCCTGTTCCGCTTCATTCAGGCTCCCGGGAGCGCGGTTATAATGCCGGCCCAAGTTAGCGCATGGTGGCCCATCTGTCATTCCGCGCGTAGTCGCAGACTCTCCCTGCGGAGCCACGGCGTGAGATTCTGCGACTTCGCGCGGAATGACAGCAAGCGGGCGGGGCGTTGCGCCGATCAAGTGGGCGCGGCTCCGCGCGAATGACGGGAAATGAGGGCAAGGTGATGAAAAAATTGCTGGACTTTGCCCGGAGCGTGGCCAGGGAGGCTGGCGGCCTGATTGTTGAAGAACAGCAACGGGCCGGCCTGAATCGGGAATTCAAGCAGGGCAGGGAACTCGTCACCGAGGCTGACCTCAAGGCCGACTTGCTGATTTGCGAGCGAATCAGCCAAGCCTTCCCGGAGCACCGGATCCTGTCGGAAGAATCCTCGCCCGATCTGGCCAATGCGCATCGGTCGCCGCAGCCGGTCTGGATTATCGACCCCATCGACGGCACGGTGAATTTCGCCCACGGCCACCGTCAATGCGCGGTTTCCATTGCCCTGGCCAATGAGGGCCGGATGGAGTTGGGGGCAGTCTACAACCCCTTCACCGATGAAATGTTCAGCGCGCTGCGAGGCCGGGGCGCGCATCTGAACGGCGAATCCATCGCGGTGAACGGCGAAACCGAGCTGGCCCGGGCCTTGATCGCCACTGGCTTTCCCTACCGGAAAAGCGGCCTCGAACCATTGATTCGCCGGCTCGATGCCGTTCTCCACCATTGCGCCGATATTCGCCGCCTGGGTTCAGCGGCGCTGGACATCTGCTGGGTGGCCTGCGGCCGGCTTGACGGCTTTTATGAATCCCTCAGCCTGTGGGATTTCGCCGCCGCTGGCCTGATCGCCCGGGAAGCCGGCGCCAACTATGGCCATTTCTCCGATTTGCCGCCGGGCGCCCACCCGGAGTTTCACAATGAGGATATCGTCATTGCCAACGACGCCCTGTTCGAGCCTCTGTGCAAGTTGCTGGCTGATGCAGAGCGGGTGAGAGCTTGGGACCGCAGTGGCGAAGCATAGCTCCGCGCCATAGGTTGTCATCCTGCGCGCAGTCGCAGGATCTCGTGGATTTGACTCTGCGCCGTTGGGCGAAAGATTCTGCGACTCCGCTTCGCTGCGCGCAAAATGACGGAGGGAGAGACTTCCTGCGCGGCAGAGCACACAGTGAGTCGGCGTTGTCACTCGCTTGACGATTGAATCTCGTCTTCCACTTCCCGCAGCCGATCCTTGCCGAAGAAGATTTCGTCGTTGACGAAGAACGTGGGCGCCCCAAAGCAGCCCCGCTCCACCGAGGAGCTGGTATGGTCGATCAGCATCTGCTTGATGGCCGGGTCCCGGATTCCCGCCATGATTTCGTCGGCGGGAAGTCCCGCATCTGCAAGCGCCCTGGCGATCACTTCCGGGTCCGCCATATTGCGTTCCTGCTCCCACATGCAGGCGAAAACCGCATCCACGTAGCGCTCGAAGTAGTCCTGCTTGCCGGCAAAGACCGCGCCCCGCATCAAGTGCAAGGTGTTAACCGGGAAATGCGGATTCATGCGGAAATCGGCAATACCGTTTCGGCGCACGAAGCGCCCGGTCTCGATGGCGTGGTACTCGGATTTGTTGCGGACGCCGGCGAACTGCTCCATGGGCGAGCGGTTGCCGGTCAGCTTGAAAACGCCGCCGAGGAGAATCGGCACGTAGTCGAACTTCTCCCCGGTGCGTTGCTCGATGGCGGGAATGACCTTGTGCGAGTAGTAGCAGTTCGGGCTGGCAAAGTCGAAATGGTATTCGAGTTTCACTTTCCTGCTCCCCATTGAAGGCAACAACGCGCCAGGAGCGGGTCCGGGCGTGAATTGTTCATACTCCCGCTGGAAACGAAAACGCGCCTGGAATGTATCCAGGCGCGTATCGATTCCCGCGCTGTCTCAGTTTGCCGGCTTGACGAATTTCAGCGTCATGCGGTCGCTTTCGCCGATGGCCGCGTACTTCTCCCGGTCCACGTCGCCGAGGCGATAGGAGGGGGGCAGCGTCCAGACGCCTTCGGGATGCACCGTCGGATCATCGGGGTTGGCGTTGATTTCGGAAGACTCGACAAACTCGAATCCGACCGCAGCCGCGACTTCCTTGACGTAGGCTTCAGTGACGTAACCCGAGGTTTCCATGACATCCATGCCGGCGTCAGGCAGGGCGCGGTGTTCCACGACGCCGAGCACGCCGCCGGGCTTCAGCGCCGCGTAGAAGGCCTGGAAGAACTCATGCTCCTGCCCGGCCATGATCCAGTTGTGCACATTGCGGAAAGTCATCGCCAGGTCGGCGCTCTCCGGCGGCGCAATCGCCATCTCGTGCGGGGGCAGCAGATGGCGAATGGTCACATGACTGTACAGGTCCGGATTGGCGACCATTTTTTCCTCAAAGCCGGCCAGGCTTCGGGCCTGGAAACCCGCAGCGGAATTCGGTGAAAAATGGGCGGCGTAGAATCGGCCCTGGTCTCGTACGTAGGGAGCGATGACTTCGGTGTACCAGCCTCCGGCCGGGTGAATTTCAATTACGGTCATATCGGGCTCAAGGCCGAAAAACTCCAGTGTTTCCGCTGGATTTCGGAAATCGTTGCGAGCAATATTGGCTTCGCTGCGGTGGTCGCCGGCGATCAATTCTTCCAGGGAGAAAGGCTGGGCCCCCGCGGAAAGGCCAACGGCAAGCAGGCTTGCGGGGAGCAACATTAGAATAGCGCGTTTCAACATCGGAGCATCCTCCATTCTTGGTACAGGTTCAGGGAACGCGATTCTGCCATGCGAGCACAAACAAACGCAATCAGACAGCACCAAACCAACCCCGCAAAGAGTGGAGATCTTTGCGGGGCGAAGGCTCGCCATGGATAGCAGGCGCTATCGTCATTAGGCAGCGGAGGTATTCACGGCGTCCGCTGCAAACCCCGCCTCCCGGCGGCGGCGGATCGAAGCCGCCGAATCTGGAAAGCACCAGTTGTCGCGATGCACCCGGTCGACCCAACACTGTGCCATGATTTTCGGGACCCGGCAACTTCAGTCCCCACCCGCCATGCAGCGCCGCAGGCTTCCCAAATCCCTTCGACATCCTGCTGCTGTTCCGAAGCCGGTTGTTCAAGTCCCACTGGTTCGAAACCGGCTCGCCGGGCTTTCTGTTCCAGGTGATGCTCCACGGCGGGCGGGTCTTCGTCATGGAGTTCAAGATGGCGGAAGGGAACGAAGACGCCGAGCGCCCTCGACCGCGCCATGAGCCAAATCCGCGCCCGTGGCCATGCCGACCGACACCGCGCGCGGCCGGGGCGCGCCGGTCCACCTGCTGGCGGCGGTATTCGGCCGCGAAGAACGTAACCTCCCCGCCGTGCGCGCCGAGTCTGGGTGAGCCCCGGCCGCGCTTGCATGGCGCGCCGGAACCGGACTGAAATAGTCCGACGAAACACAGCCTGGAAAACGAATGGATTCCAGATCACAATCCGTCATGGGTGCAGTCCGGCAAAAAGCAACGCTTTTTGAGACTCGAACGACCCGACAGTGATGCCGGGGCTGGAAACTGGAACATCAAGGCCGGGGTTGCCCGAAGCCAACAGGGTCGCGCCAGGGAGGGCATGCACAACCTGCCTGAAGACCGGCGCCTGGACGCAAGATTTCCCAACGGAGGAATGAAAATGACTGACGTAAGCCTGGTTGCCGTAATCGTCGCCACGGTGCTGAGCTTCATGCTCGGCGGCATCTGGTATTCACCCAGGGTATTCGGCGCCAGATGGGCCGAAGGCGTTGGCATTGACCTGGAATCCGAGGACGCCGGCAAACACGCGGTCAAGGCGCTTTCGGTGCAGTTCGTGAGCACCTTGCTGCTGGCCTGGGTGCTCGGCGCGATGGTGGACGCCGGAGAATGGCTGATGATCGCCGCGACCGTGGGCGTGGCGTCCATCATTCTGATTTCCGCGGGGCTGTTTCACCGCAACAGTCACTTTGCCGCGGTCATCGAAGGCGTTTTCGTGCTCGTGATGGCCGCGGTCATGATCGTAGTGCATCTGGTGTTGTAGGACCGTGAAATCGACCGGTTACTTTCGGGTAACGTGGGCTGCGTAAATCTGCACGAGCTCCCGCGTGGCCGCGCCGGGGTCGGGCGCGTCGAAGATGCCGCCGACCACCGCGAGCATGTCCGCTCCGGCGATAAACGTGGATTCCGCGTTGTTTCGATTGATGCCGCCAATGGCTGCCACAGGCACTGTGAGGATTATCCGGGCGGCCAGCAGGACACTTGGATTTGCCGGTGCCGCCGCGGGTTTGCTGCTTGAGGGAAAGATGCTGCCGAATGCGGCATAGCTTGCGCCCGCTTGTTCGGCCTCCTCGGCCAGCGTCAGCGAATCGTGGCAGGTGGCTCCGATAATGGCGTCCGGGCCAAGTTCCAGGCGGGCATCGTCGATGTTCGCGTCATCGGTTCCAAGATGCACGCCATCGGCGCCAATGGCGGCGCACAGGGCGACATCGTCGTTGATAATCAATGGCGTTGCGTACTCCCGGCAGATCTCGAGCAGCGCCTTTGCCTGCTTCCGGGCCTTGTTCCGGTCGCCGTGCTTGGCGCGGAATTGCAGCATGGCGGCGCCTCCCTCAATCACATCGTGTATCACTGACTCGTAATCGGGGCGGGCGAGGACGGCATCATTGGTGATCGGGTAAATGCCGGCAAGATTGATTTTCATGCTCCCGCCCTCGAACTCTGCACACCGCACCGATCAGGAAGATGCTGTCCCTTGCCCGCCCGCCAGGCCCGGCTGAGCGAACGCCAGGCAAATTCCTGGGCCTGCCGCAATGCGCTTTCAAGTTCGCAGCCCAGGGCGAGATAGCCGGCGATGGCGCTGGCCAGGGTGCAGCCCGAGCCATGGTATTCATGTTCCAGTCTTCGCCAGCGGAATTCCGTTACTTCATGAGCGGATTCGCCGCCGGCGCGGAACCAGCGATTGACGACTTCCTCGCCGGATTCGTGTCCGCCGGTCCACAGCACGTTGCGGCAGCCCTCGCGCAACAACTCGCCCGCCGCGGCTTCCGGAGAGTCCGCGGCTGCCAGTTGCGTCAATTCCCCCGAGTTCGGAGCCACGATCGTAGCCAGCGGCAGCAGCGATTCGCGCAAGGCCGCGAACACTTCGGGGCCCAGAAACGCGTAACCGCCGCCAGCGGCGCCAACCGGGTCCACGACCACCGGGATGTCGGGGTGTTCGCGCAACAATTTGCTCGCGGTATGCACCGCGCCGCTGCTGCCTAGCAGACCCAGCTTGAAACAGCGCACCGGCATGTCGGCCAACACGGCGCGGGCCTGTTCCGCCGCCAGGTCGGCGGCCACGGGGACCATCCGGCTCGCATTGACTGTATCCTGGACGGTCAATACCGTGGCCACCGGGGCGCAATGGCAACCGAGGCTGTGCAGGGTTTCGATGTCGGCCTGCAAGCCGGCGCCGCCGCTCGGGTCGAGGCCGGAGAAACATAGCACCACAGGCTTGCCAGTCCCCATGCGGATCACAGCACCGGCTTGACGACGATCAGAATGGTAATCGCGATCAGCAGCAGCACCGGCAGTTCGTTGAAAATCCGGAAGAATACATGGCCGCGCTGGCTGCGCCCTTGCCGCAGGGCTTTCAGGTAATGCCAGCACAGCCCGTGGTATGCGAGCAGCAGCGCCACCAGGGCCAGCTTGAACTGCATCCACCACCAGGCCAGATAATAGTCTGGATTGCCGAACAGCAGCCAGAAGCCGAACAGCAGCGTGGCGGCAGCCGAAGGTGTCATGATGCCCCAGAACAGCTTGCGCTCCATGACGGCGAAGCGGTCGCGGCTGATCGCGTCCTCGCTCATGGCGTGATAGACGAAGAGCCGCGGCAGATAGAAAAGGCCGGCAAACCAGCACACCATGGCAATGATGTGAAAGGATTTCAGCCAAAGCATGGAATTTTCTCGCCGGGCATCGAACGTGTAAGATACCCGCCTGTCAAGGCGGCGGAAGCAGTCTAGCATGATCACCGCGGGCATAGTGGGCGCCACCGGCTACACCGGCGTGGAGTTGTTGCGCCTGTTGGCGGGCCACCGGCAAGTCGAAGTCGGCTTGGTAACGTCGCGCGAACTCGCGGGGACCGCCGTTGCCAGCCGTTTCCCCAACCTGCGCGGTCGCTTCGACCTCGATTTCAGCCCCCCGGATGCGGCGGCCCTAGCCGGTTGCGATGTGGTTTTTTTCGCCACGCCCCATGCTGTCGCCATGCAATCCGCGGCGCAGGTTCTCGCCGCCGGCGCCAGGGTAATCGACCTGTCGGCGGATTTCCGCATTCGCGATATCGGCTGCTGGGAGCAGTGGTACGGAACCGCCCACCAATGCCCGGAACTCGTGGGCGAAGCGGTTTACGGTCTTCCCGAAGTCAATCGCGAGCGTATTCGCGACGCGCGCCTGATCGCGGTTCCCGGCTGCTATCCCACAGCCATCCAACTCGCCTTGCTGCCATTGCTGGAAAAGGGTCTGGTGGATGAATCCCGCCTCATTGCCGACGCCAAATCCGGCGTCAGCGGGGCGGGCCGCAAGGCGGCAGCGGCCTATCTGCTCTGCGAAGCCTCGGAATCCATCAGCGCCTATGGCCTTGCCGGTCACAGGCATCATCCGGAAATCATCCAGGGCCTGGAAGAGGCAAGCGGCGGTCGGCCCGTGGGGCTGACCTTCGTGCCGCATCTGACGCCCATGATTCGCGGGATTCTCGCCACCTGCTATGCGCCGGTGCGGGAGCCTGGCGCATGCAGCAGTGGATTGCTGCAGCAGGTATTCGAGGAGCGCTACGGGGATGAGCCATTCGTCCAGGTGCTTCCCCGGGGGGAACTGCCCGCCACCCGGGAGGTGCGCGGCTCCAATGTCTGCGAACTTGCCGTGAGTTGGCTCGAAGCCCGGTCCATGGCGGTGGTGCTCGCTGCGGAGGACAATCTTGTAAAGGGAGCGGCGGGTCAGGCGATACAATGTATGAACATCATGTTCGGATGGAACGAATCCGAGGGCCTTTCGGGAATCGGCCTGCTGCCCTGAGAAAGGCGGCCCGCGCCGCTGGCGCCTCGGAATCAGCAGGGAACTGAAAATCTGACTGGGTAAGCCAAGTGAGAAAGATATTGAACAAGAAATCGGGAAATGCCGCAACAAGCGCTGTACCCAGGTCGGGAAGTCCCGCCCTGATATCGACATCCACCACTGTAACCGGTGATGTCCATTTTGACGGAGAGCTAGTGGTGGAAGGCGTCATCGTCGGCAATATCACGGCGGAAGCAGGCTCGGAAGCGCAACTGCGGATTGCCGAAGGTGGCCAGGTGGAAGGCGATATCGATGTGCCGCTGGCGGTCATCGATGGCTGTGTGACCGGCAATATCCGGGCCGGCAAGCATATTGAACTCGCCGCCCGGGGGGTGGTCAACGGCAATGTGTCCTATCATCTCATCGAGATGGTCATGGGGTCCGCGGTAAACGGCGCCCTGGCGCGAATGAGCCAGAATGAATCGAAGGACGGGTCCCAGCAGGAGCGGGAAATCGCCCTTGTGCAATCCGAGAATTTTCAACTCGAAAACGCCGGATAGGCTTGTCGGCCCTCGCATTCCCGCTCCGGCCTGACCGGAGTGGGGCTCCTGCGCTACAATACGCCCCTGTGCAGCAATCAGGGCCCGCACCGCGCGGGCCTGCCGTCCCGGAAAGACCATGTCCGTAGTTCAGTCCCAGGATCCGGTAGTCATGCAATTCACCGATCAGGCGGCGGACAAGGTACACAGCCTGATCGCCGAAGAAGGCAATGACAATCTGAAACTGCGCGTCTTCGTCACCGGCGGCGGCTGTTCCGGTTTCCAGTACGGATTCACCTTTGACGAGGAAGTGGCCGAAGACGATACCGTGGTCCGCAACAAGGGCGCGAGCCTGCTCGTTGATCCCCTGAGTTTCCAGTATCTGGTGGGCGCCAGGGTGGACTATGTGGAAGGGCTGGAAGGTTCGCGCTTTATCGTTGACAACCCCATGGCCACAACCACTTGCGGCTGCGGGGCTTCGTTTTCCATTTGAAATCTGATCAAGCCTGGGCGGCCCGGTGGCGCAGGCTCCTAGTCGGCGCTGACGCCGGCATTGCTTCTGAGCAGTTCCTCGCTGCGGGCATCGAATTGGGCGAGTAGCGTCTGCGTTTGATCGCGGAAACGACCCATTTCTTCGTCGTCAATGCCCGGGGCGGGGGGCATCAAGTCGAGTACCCGGGCCGGGTCCCGGTGTACGCCGTTCTTGAGCACTTCATAGTGCAGGTGCGGCCCGGTGGCGCGACCGGTGGCGCCGACATAACCGATCACATCGCCCTGCTTGACGCTGACGCCGGGCCCGATGCCTTCGGCGAATCGGGACAGGTGGGCGTAGCGCGTCTCAAGCCCGCCCGCGTGGGTGATGATCACGATATTGCCATAGGAGCCGAAACGGGAAGCCCGGGAGATATTGCCGTCGCTGGTGGCCCGCACCGGTGTGCCGGTGGGAGCGGCGTAGTCGGTGCCCTTGTGGGCCTGGATCGTATTGAGGATGGGATGCAGGCGGCGCGGATTGAAATTCGAGCTGATGCGGAAAACATCGAGTGGATTGCGCATCAGGGCGGTGCGCATGTTGTTGCCGTCGGGGCTGTAGAAGCCGACCCAGCCATCGCTGCTTTCATAACGCACCGCAAGGTGCTCTTCGCCCCGGTTGACAAAGCGCGCCACGAGTATGTCGCCCTCGCCGACCAATTCATCCCGCAGGTACTTCTCCTCGTACAGGATGGTGAATTGGTCGCCGGGCTGGGTGTCGAGCATGAAATCGATCTTGCCGCCGAAGATATCGGCCATGCGCATGCTCTGGGTGGGTGAAACCTGTTCGCGCCGGGCGGCGGCGAACAGGCTGCTGTACACCGTGCCGCCCTTGATTTCGGTTTCGATTCGCGGCGAAAGCTCCACCTGTTCCGCACGGTAGGCATCGCCTTCCCGGCCGAAGGCGAGCACGTCGAGCGGCGAGCGCCGCAGCCGGAATTCGTCGAGCCCGCCGGAATCATCGAGTTTGAAGCCAAGCTCATCGCCCACTCTCATGTGATTGAGCGTCCGGGCCTCCTCGCCGCTTTGCAACAGTCGCGCAAGGTCGGCCGGGTCAAGCTCGTACTCGGCGAACAGCTCGCTCAGGGTATCGCCCTCGCGGACTTCCACATATTGCCAATCGGTGGATAGCGGCGGCAGTGGCTGGGGTTCGGCTTGGGCGATGGATTCCCCGGCAGGAAGGTCTGCGGGTTCTTTTGCGAGGGGCGGACTGAATTCTTCGGCAACGGGAATTGCCGGCAATGTCCGCCGGTTGGCGACCGGGGATTCGGTGGATGATTCCACCGGGCCGCTGATTTCGGGGGCTGCGAAGGACCGGGTTTCGGATTCCGCGGGAGTTTGCAGCAGGGACATGGAAAACAGGCACATGGCGCTGATTGGCATCAGTGCCATGATGGGTTGCCTGGCATCCTGGTGTCGGCGGCGTTGCGTGGATGGAATGCTGATAGCCCTCGCTCCATCGGTTATCGCGGCAAAACGCCGGAGATTACACCTTTTTGGCGGCGCTTGCATCACCCGATGCTGTCAAATTGGTGGCCGATTATTGTAATATCGGCAACTTTCTCCGGCGGGCCATGTGGTTTCCCGGTACTTTTGACCAGCACCGTCTCCAATAAGTTCCCGTTAATTTTATGGGCGCAGCCATGGCGCAGTCATCCATCATTGCCGATCTTGCCGCAAGAAACCTGGTGGCCCAGCTCGCCGGCGGCGACGAACTGAAACAGCATCTGGCCACCGGGCGCCGCACGCTGTACTGCGGGTTCGACCCCACCGCAGACAGCCTGCACATCGGCAATCTGCTGCCCCTGCTCGCCCTGCGCCGGTTCCAGCTTGCCGGCCATCGCCCGGTGGCCCTGGTCGGCGGCGCCACTGGATTGATCGGCGACCCAAGCTTCAAGGACGCCGAGCGCAAGCTTAATCCCGTGGCCACCATCGGCGACTGGGCCGAGCGCATCAAGCCGCAACTCGCCCGCTTTCTCGATTTCGACTGTGGCGAAGATGCGGCGCTGCTTGTGAACAACCTGGACTGGACCCGGGACTGCGACATGCTCAGCTTCCTGCGCGACGTGGGCAAGCATTTTTCGGTAAACAGCATGATCCGGAAAGAGTCGGTGCGCCAGCGCATCGAGCGCGAGGGGGAAGGAATCTCCTACACCGAATTCAGTTACATGATCCTGCAATCATTCGATTTTTCCGAATTGTTCCGGCGCCATGGCTGCACGCTGCAGGTGGGTGGCAGCGACCAGTGGGGCAACATTACCGGCGGCATCGACCTGACCCGGCGGTTGCACAGGCGGCAGGTATTCGGGGTGACTTTTCCCCTGATTACCCGGGCCGACGGCGCCAAGTTCGGCAAGACCGAATCCGGCACGGTGTGGCTCGACCCCGCCAGGACTTCACCCTACGCCTTCTACCAGTTCTGGCGCAATGCCGCCGATGCCGATGTGTACGATTTCCTGCGCTACTTCACCTTCCTGTCGCCGGCGGAAATCAGCGAAATCGAGCGCGGTGACGCCGTCTCGCAAACCCGTCCGGAAGCCCAGGGGATTCTGGCCCGGGAGGTCACCGAACTCGTCCACGGCGGGGAAGGGCTTGCCGCGGCGCTGCGGATCAGCTCGGCGCTATTTTCCGGCGAACTCACGGGCCTGTGGGAAGAAGACCTGCGGCAACTCGAACAGGACGGTCTGCCCTGCACGAGTATTGCGGAGGACGCCCCGCTGCTTGATGTGCTCGTGTCCTGCGGCCTCGCCCGCTCGCGCCGCATCGCCCGGGATCTGGTGCAAAGCGGTGCCGTGACAGCCAACAATGTGGTTCAGCAAGCCGGCGACGAGCCGCTGGACAGGCAGATCGCCTTGCACCGGAAGTTCTTCATCATCCGCCGCGGCAAGAAGAACTATCATCTGGCCAGGCTGACCTGAAGCAACCTCGATACACCTTTTCCGTCATTCTGCGACTACCCGCGGAATGACCGGAGGGGGCTTCGCTACGGGCGGTATGGTGGGGGAGGGGCTCCGCCCCACTCACAATGGCGAGAACGGCGAATGGGAGATTATCCCGTAGTGCCGTAGATCAGGTGTGGACGGATTCGCTCAAGCCACTGACCTTCATCCGCCTGGGCCAGACTGTCAAGGTCGCCGGCTTCTGACGATGGCTCGTCCACCCATTCGCGAAGCGCCGTGCCGCCATTGATGACATCAATGGGTAGCTTGCCGGTTTCGTACTCATATGGGAAATCGCGCCAGATCGGGTACTCTGGATACAGCAAGCGAACGGCCTTGAAGGCGAGGGCGATCAATCGCCAGGGCTTGAAAGCGAGGTGGTCGTAATCCCTGCCGTCGGGATGAATCTGGATGCCGTGGCACAATTTGCCTTCGTGTTTGTGGAAGGTGGGCTCGAACCAGCATTCGCGAAGGCGGCATCCCTCCAGCCATTCCGGGGCCAAGCCCTGCATCTTGCCGAGAACCGCCCGGGCATCGATGTCCGGCGCCCCGAAGAGTTCCAGCGGGCGCGTTGTGCCCCGGCCTTCGGACAGGCCCGCGCCTTCGAGCATGACGGTGCCGGCATAGGCCCGCGCCATGGAAAGGGTTGGCGCATTGGGGCTCGGATTCACCCAGGGCCGCTCCAGCAGCGGCCAGCCGAAGCCCGGCGCTGCTGCGGGATTCCAGCCTTCCATGGCAATCACGCGATAGTCGACATCCAGACTGAAATGGCCGACAAACCAGCGGCCCAATTCGCCCAGGGTCAGGCCATGCCGCATGGGCATCGGCCCGGCGCCGACGAAACTCTCCCATCCCGGACGCAACAGCAGCCCTTCCACCGGCCGCCCCGCGGGGTTCGGGCGATCCAGCACCCACACGGTTTTGCCATGTTCCGCCGCCTCTTCCAGAACGTAAAGCAGCGTCGTGGCAAAGGTATAGATCCGGCAACCCAGATCCTGCAGATCCAGCAGGACCGCATCAAAACTCTCCATCATTTCACTTGTGGGGCGGCGAACTTCCCCATACAGGCTGAAGACCGGAATGCCATGAACAGGATCGACAAAATCCGGCGATTCGATCATGTTGTCCTGTTTGTCCCCCCGCAGCCCGTGCTGCGGCCCGAATGCCGAGGTGACTCGCATGTCCCCGCACGCCGCCAGCGCGTCCAGCGAATGGCAGAGATCAGCGGTAACCGAAGCGGGATGCGCCACGAGAGCCACCCGCCGCCCTTGCAACGGCGCGCGCAATTCCTTTTCCGCCAGCAATCTGTCAATGCCAAATTTCATCATGCAGAGAGTACACCCAATCAGTCATTCCGATAACGGCGAGATGCCAGTTCTTCCAGCAACCCCAACAGTTTGCTTATTGGTTTAATACCACTACAATACACCTTGGCAGCACAATCGGCGAATTGCCAGGGTGATGAGCGACACATGCCTACGGAAAATGTGAGCGAGCGATTCAGGGACATTGACCGCTGGTCGACGGAAGACGCGGTCAAGGCCATGTTCGAGGCCCAGTTTGCGGCGATTGCGGCGATTGGCCCGGAGCTGGCGGGGATAGCCGGGGCTGCGGAAGAGTCGGCCAACCGCCTGCTCGCGGGAGGCAGACTGATGTACGCAGGCGCCGGCACCTCGGGCAGGATTGCCGTTCAGGACGGCGTCGAACTCGGGCCCACCTTCGGCTGGCCCGCGGAGCAAGTGGCTTATGCCCTGGCCGGCGGTGACAGCGCGCTGCTGAAAAGCGTGGAACTCGCCGAAGACGATACGGACGCCGCGGCCAGGGACCTCAATTCGCTGGGGGTCGGCGAGAACGATGTGCTCATCGGCGTGTCGGCGAGCGGAAGCACGCCGTACACCCTCGCCGCGGTGGAAACCGCCAACGACGCGGGGGCCCTGACCATTGGAATAGCCAACAACCGCCCGTCCCGGCTGCTCCGCAAGGCCCGCATCGGCATTTGCGCCGAAACCGGCAGCGAGGTCATCGCCGGCTCCACGCGCATGAAGGCCGGCACCGCGCAAAAAATCATCCTGAACCTGTTTTCCACGGCGACCATGATTCGTTGCGGACGGGTCTATCAGGGACTGATGGTGGATATGGCGGTTTCCAACCGGAAGTTGCAGGCCCGGGCCGAGGCAATGATCGAAAGACTCGCGGGCGTTGACCCCGCCGCTGCGGGCAACGCCCTGCAAGCCGCTGAAGGAAACATCAAGCTCGCTGTGCTTTGCGCGTTGGGCCCCGATGTCGGGAAAGCCAGAGAACTGCTGGCGCGACACGGCGGAGCGCTGCGCGAGGCGGTCACCGAATTGAATAACAATCCTGCCGGGAAAGGAGGCAGCCCATGATCGATTTGTCCTCTCGAAAAGACAGCAATACGCCGCTGTACCTGCAAATCGCCAAAAGCCTCCGCCGCCAGATCGACGACGGCGAATTCGCCACCGGAGAGGCGCTTCCTTCGGAGCGGGACCTGTGCGAAATGACCGGCGCGTCCCGGGTGACCATCCGCAAGGCCGTCGATCAGCTCATCGACGAAGGACTGCTGCTGCGCAAGCAGGGCTCGGGCACTTTTGTCTCCGAGCGCATCGAAATGCCGGCGACCTATCTCGGCGGATTCACCGACGATGCCCTGGCCCGGGGTCGGGAGCCCGGCTCCATCTGGCTGGTGCGGAGTTATGCCCATCCCACCCGGGAAGAGGCGGCGACGCTCAAGATTTCCATGGCGTCCAGCGTCGCCCGGCTCGGCCGCGTCCGCCTGTCGGGCGGCGAGCCCCTGGCCATAGAGCACGCGATTATTCCGGAACCGCTGCTGCCGCCGATTGGGGAAATCGGGAATTCCCTCTACCAGGCGCTTGAATCTAAGGGGAATCGGCCAAAGCTCGGCCGGCAAAAGGTGCGGGCTTCATTGGCTTCGCCCACCGAGGCGGGACTGCTGTCCATCCAGGAAAACAGCGAAGTATTGCGTATCGAGCGGGTAACCTGGCTGGACGACGGCACCATGATCGAGTTCACCCGTTCCGCCTATCGCGGCGACCGCTACGAATTTGTCACGGATATCCGATGACAGCATTATCAGCCCACTTATTCGTATTATACTGGTCTATACCAATCGTGATCGAGATGGCGCAGCCATGAACGCCAGCACGAGAATGTTCCGGGAGGCCGGCGAGATTTCCGCGAGCACCCGGCGGCAGCGAAGCGGCAATGCCGCGCCGGTCAGGGAAATCGCCGGAAAACTGCGTGGGAACGCGCCAAAGTTCATCGTGACCTGCGCCCGGGGGAGTTCGGACCACGCGGCGACCTACGCCAAGTATCTGTTCGAAACCCGGGTCGGCCTTGCCGTCTGCTCTTTTGCACCTTCGGTAGCCTCGCTGTATGCGGCCAGGACTGATATGCGGGAAGCGCTCTTTCTCGCGATTTCCCAATCCGGTCGAAGCCCCGACCTGTTGAGCGCGACCCGGGCCGCCAGAAAATCCGGCGCCTATGTGGTGGCGGTGGTGAACGATGAGGAAAGCCCGCTCGCCGCCTTGGCGGAAAATGTGCTGCCGCTTGGCGTGGGCCCGGAACGCAGCGTTGCCGCCACCAAGTCATGCATTGGCGCCATGTCGGCCTTGTATCACCTGTGCGCCGAGTGGAGCGGCGAAGAATCCATGGGCAATGCCCTGGCCAGACTCCCGCAAACCCTTGCCGAGGCCTGGGCTGTCGATTGGCCCCAGGCACTGGCGCCCATGCGCGATGCCCGGCAGGCATTGATCCTGAGCCGGGGCATCGGGCTTGCCGGCGCCCAGGAAGCGGCCCTGAAACTCAAGGAAACCTGCATGATCCAGGCCGAAGGCATCAGCGCGGCGGAAGTGCGGCATGGCCCCATGACGATCGTGGACCGGGGATTTCCGGTAATCGCCATCGCCACTTTCGACGCCTCCCAGGAAAGCATCGAGAGCATTTCCCGGGATTTTCTCGATTGCGGCGCCTGTGTGCTCGTTGCCGGCGAGCCCGTTTCGGGCGCCTTGTGCCTGCCAGTGCCGAGGGCGCCCGATTCCAACCTGCAGCCTCTGGTGTTTTTGCAGATGTTCTACAAATTCGCCAATGCCCTGTCCCGGGAGCGCGGCCTCGACCCGGATCGCCCAAGAAATCTCCGCAAAGTGACGAAGACGCTATGAATGAAATGAGGTTTGTCGGGGCGGCGGCATGAAAGCTTGCTTCCTTGCCAATGGGCGGATCGTCACCCCGGAGGGCATCATCGACCGGGGCGCGGTCGCGATCCGCGACGGCGTGATTGCCGAGGTGGGGGATTTGATCGCTCCAGGAAACCCGGCTGACGAGACCATCGACCTGGAAAACGATTTCCTGTTGCCGGGTTTTGTCGACGTGCAGGTCAATGGCGGCGGCGGTTTGCTGTTCAATGACGACCCGGGCGGCGGGACAGCCATCGAGATGGCAAGGGCGCATCGCGCTTTCGGAACCACCAGCCTGTTGCCCACCCTGATCAGCGACGATCTCGATAAAGTCGAACAGGCCATAAGAACCATCGACGAAGAGGTTCGAAGAAATACGCCCGGAATTGCGGGGGTTCATATCGAAGGCCCCTTCCTGAATACAGAAAAACGAGGCATCCACGACAAGCGCAAGCTGCGCGAACTGTCGGACGAAGCGGTCGCGGTCCTGACTTCGGCCGAACACGCGCAAGTCGTGGTTACGCTGGCGCCGGAGCGCGTTCGGCTCGATCAGATAACAGACCTCGTGGAAAGCGGGGTCAAGGTCTGTATTGGACACACAAACGCGAGCTTCGAAGAAACCCGCCATGCGCTCGCGGCCGGCGCTTCCGGCTTCACCCACCTTTTCAACGCCATGTGTCCCATGCAAACCCGGAGCCCGGGGGTGATTCCAGCGGCTCTGGAATCCGGCGCCTTCTGCGGAATCATCGTGGACGGCAAGCACGTGCATCCCGCGATGCTGCGTCTGGCCTTGCGGGCGAAGCGGGACCGCAGGCTCATGCTCGTTACCGACGCCATGCCGGTGGTGGGCTCAGCTATCGAACATTTCCGGCTCAACGGCCGCCGCATTGCAGTCAGGGACGGAGTATGCCTTGCCGAGGACGGAACGCTCGCCGGGGCCGCGCTATCCATGATAGAAGCCCTGCGGAACGCCATGGCGATGCTTGAGATCGGCATTGTGGAGGCATCGGAAATGGCAAGCCAGAAGCCAGCTTCGTTTCTGGGTATCGCAGACCGGACCGGGTCCATCAAAGCCGGGCTGCGGGCCGACCTGCTTCGCGTCACACCGGAATTCGAGCTTCGTCAGATCTGGATTGGCGGGGCGGAGCAGTAACTCAACCCTCACAGATCGACATCGGTGGACGGTCCGTTGCGGGCTAGTATCAGCGCTCCATCGAGGGAGTCGCCCCTGGCCCCGGTCAGTTTCGCCGCGGTTCGCTCCCGCAGCCAGGGTTGCAATCGCCGCGATAAACCGCCGGCGAGGGCGCATCTCGGGACGCCTTTCTCCAGAATCGTTTCGATGAATCGCTCCACATGTTTCACCGCGTCTTCCACGATGGAGCGCGCGATTTCGTCGTTCTTTTCGGCATAGTCCATGATCATGGGAGCGAAAGCCGCGTAGTCCCCGGGGGTGGCTTCATCCATCCACTTGATCGCCCGTCCGGTATCGTGGTCGAACTTTGCCGTCACCGCCGCGCTCAGGGGTGTGGGCCGGGTTCTGCCATCGAGGGCGCGAAGCGCGTGCCGCATGGCGCTCAAGCCCAGCGCCGCGCCGCTGCCTTCGTCGGAAATGGGAAAACCGTAGCCGCCGATGGTAATGCCGACCTTGCCCATCTTGATATAGGCGACGCTGCCGGTGCCGAGCACCAGGGTGGCGCCGTCTTCGCCAAGATGGGCGCCGAGATTCGCGATCACGGCGTCGGATTCCAGGTGCAGCGAACGAAAGGGGAATTCGAGCCGGGAAAAGGCCTGCAGCATGCCCGGGCGGGAGATGCCGGCGATTCCCATGCCGGCTTCCATCAGGGACAGGTCGCTTTTCTTGATCCCCGCAGCCGCGGTTGCATCAAGGGTAACCGACATCAGTACCTCGCGGAGATTTTCCAGGCCGATGCGGGCGTTCGCCGGGCCGGCTTCCGCCTCGCCGATGACGGTTCCGTCGGCCCGGGTCAGGCGCGCCCTCGAGTGGCTCCCGCCAGCGTCAATGCCAAGAAAATATCGCATGGTTCAATCCAGCCCCGCTGTTGCCGCTGTTGTGCTTGCCCTGGTCTTCCCGGTCGCGCAGACCATTATCGAAATGCCAACGCCGATCAGCAACTGCCAGGGAAAGGCCAATGCCTTCATCTGCGCCGGCAGGCCCAGGGAATCGACGATATAGCTTTGTTGCGCGAGAATTACAAGAAACCCCGTGGCCAGGGCGGCGATTACGGAACGGGAGGATCCCCGTTCGCTGAAGAGCGCCGTGAAGAAGACCGCGATGAGCCCGGCATAGGAGAAGGACATCACCGCGAGGGCGAATTCCAGCAGGGCCATGTCGGTATAGCGCTGCCAGTAAAAACACAGGACCGCCATCGCCGAGAGGAAAAAGGCCACGACCAGCATGCCCAGACGCCCGGCGACGACATAATGTTCGGGCCTTTCGCTGGCAGCGGCTTCCTTCCAGGGGCGGTAAAAATCGCTGATCAGAACCGACGACATGGCGTTCAACCCGGAATTCATCGTGGAAATGGCGGCTGCGATGATGCCCGCCGCGGCCAGCCCGCGCACGCCTGTGGGCATCTCGGACAAGATATACGACATGAATACGGTAATGCTCTCCCCATTGAATTCCGGCATAAGACCGCCGCCGTTCGCCGAGGCCATCAGTTCGGGACGCTCGTAGAGAAGGTGCAGGAGATGGCCTATGGTCACAAAGACAAAGACCACCGGAATCGCCGCCAGGGAGGAGATCACCAGGGCGCGCCCGCTGGCGGCGGCGTCCCGGCAGGTGAGCAGCCGCTGGGTGGTGTCCTGATCGAAACCGAAATTGCCGACATTGAGGAGAAACACGCCGCTGAGAATCGCCCAGAAGGTGAATGGCCTGGAGAAATCCAGCGAAAAATCAAACAGCACCAGCTTGTTTGCGCCGTCGGGGGTCTCCCGCAGCGCCGCCAACGCTTCCGCCGGCGTGAGCGACAACTGCGACCAGATACTGAACAGGGCGATCAGCGCCGCGCCAAAATACACCACGAACTGCCCCAGATCGCTCCAGATCACCGAGCGAACGCCGCCGGCCAGGGTGATTCCCAGGGAAATCAGCGCAATCGCCAGAATCGCCAGCACCACGCTTTGCGGCTCGATATTGAAGAACAGCATCATGGCCACGGCGATCGCCGCGATATACAGGCGCGCCCCGCTGGCGAATACCCGGCCTACCAGATACATCGCCCCGGCCGCGCGTTTGGCATTCCCGCCGTAGCGGATCGCGAGAAGTTCATAGACTGTGGTCACATTCAACTCGTAGAACCGCCGCAGCAGAAAGCGCGCCACGAACAGCGCCGCGAGCGCGGCGCCGAGGGAAGATCCGAGGTAGGTGTAATCGCCGCGGAAGCCGTAATCCGGTCCGCCGAGAAAAGTCGCGGCGGACTGGGTGGTGGCGATCACCGAAAACATGACCACCCAGGGCGACATCCGGTTTCCGCCGAGAAAATACTCGCTCATGGAATGGGTCGATTTCCGCGAAAGCGCCACCCCGGCGCCAAGCACCGCAGCGACATAAAGCGCGATGATCGACCAGTCGATCGCTGTCAAGGGCGTGGGCATGTCAGTCCGGTTTCTTCACTCGGTGAACACTGCGCCGCTTCGTTACAGCGTCCCTGCCGGCTGCGGATATGCCGTCAAAAACTTGCCCGCAGCGATGCTCCGAAGGTCCTGCCGACCGGATCGTATTCACTGAGCGTGCCGAAGAAATTGCCACCGGCCTGCGGGATCGGCGGCTTGCTGTCGAAAACATTCTTCACTCCCGCGGTTATGCGCACGACATCGCTTGCATCATAGCTTCCCGTCAGGTCAAAATATTCATGCGAACCGATCATGTCTGCGGAATTGCCGGCATTTCTGACACCACCGATGCGGCGCCATGTGACTTGCGCCGCGAATGCGCCGCGGGTCCAGTTCAGATTGGCGCGATGCTTGTAGTCGGGCTGCAGAAAACTCGCGAAGTCTCCGCTGCAGGAACCTCCGAATGTACCTTGACAGTCTGTTGCCGGCACCGTGGCGTTGGCTTGCCTGCTCTGATCGACAATGATCGCGGCCTCATAGGTAACATCGAATTCTTCCCCGGCGTCGCCCAGGATGTCCAGCGGAAGGGCGAGGCGCACATCGTAGCCATCCTGTTTCAGGCTCGCAAGATTGAAATCATTGACCAGTGCCTGTCTGATCAGGCCCGTCGCCGGGTCGCGCAGCACCGCTCCACAGAGTGGATTGCCGGCCACGGGATTGTCAATGTAGCAATTCGTCAACGCCGCTATCGGTTGGATCTGGCTGACCGCGTCCTCTATTTCGATACTGACGTAATCCACGACAACGCTGGCGCCTGGATAGAATTCCGGCGTGAAGGCAAAACCGACAGTCGTCGTTTCGCCCTTCTCGGTGCCTATGTTCGGATTCCCGCCGAAACTGTACGCCGCCCGGCTGGTATCGAATGGCGTTCCCGGTGCGGCCGCCCCCAGAGCCGCGCACTGCGATGCGTCTCCACGGCCGTCCAGACATGGGTCGCCATCGAAGCGGCCGCCCAGCCGCGGAATGAAACTGTTGCTGTTCGGATCAAACAGGGACAATGGCAACTGCACTTCCGGCCCCGCGAATTCACCCAGGTTCGGTGATCGGACCGTTGTCTGACGCTGGCCGCGGATCCTGATCTGATCGTTGATTATCCAGGTCAAGCCAATCTTGTCGGCATCCCCCTCGCCGGTATTGGAAAAATCGAAGCGCCGGTATGCGCCCTCAAGGCTGAGTTGCTGAATCAGGGGAAGATCGGACAGCACCGGCACCAGCAATTCTCCGAACACCTCGTTGGTATCGAAGCCAGCATCAATGGCGCTGACGCCGCCAAGGCCAAAAGCAAGACCGTTGGCAAGCGCAACCCCAGGGGTTTGACGGCCGGTTTCTTCACGATATTCATAGCCACCGGCGAATCCTACCGGGCCCGCTGGCAACTCGAACAGGTCCGCGGTATCTCCCGAGATTGCCAACGACCCCACGAACTGATCGCGCATCCGGTCCGAGTGCACAATCTGCGTGCCGAAATTGCTTAGATCGGTATCAGGACCGAATATGTCGACCGTATCCGCGATGGCCGCGAAGCGGCTTGTTCCAGTTGCACTGTTGCGAATCGCGTTGCCGAAAACGACCGCATTTTCTTCCGCGCGGCCATATTGCGCATACAGATCCCACGCTATGCTATCCGTGAAGTCTCCACGGAAACCAGCCACTGCCTGGAACGTGTTGCGACCGGTTTCGGTTCGTTGCAGGCCGAGCCCCAGATTTCGCTCGACGTTGACAAGGGCTATGTCGTCAACAAAGGTAAGAAGTTCCGATGCTTGCTGTGGAATAAACGGATTGGCGCGGGAAATTAATACGGTTTCGTTGACGCTGATAGGCGTCTGTCCTGTTGAACCGGCCCCGGTGAGATCGATATCCGTGAAAAAAGCACGCCCGTACAACTCGATATCGGGGAGCAATTCGTGTTTGAACAGAAGGCTGGCGTGCAGCCTCGTCAGCGGCTGGATCAAAAATCGGTCCGGGGTCACATCGACTGTCTGACGCACAGTGCTAAAACCACCATTGTTATCAAAGGCAAAAAAGTTGCCCGACGCCACATCGGTGAAATTTCCGCCTTCGGACGGAATTGCGGTGACCACGCCGGATGTGAAATCGCGCTGCCCCGCCAGCAGTTCAAACCGCTCGGTGTATCCGAGATAACCGACCAGATGGCCACGTCCGTCATTGAGGCCCGAGCCAACGATCAGTTCCAGGTTTGCGCTTTCCGCTCCCCCATCGGGAACTTCGCCGGTTGCCGTCAATTGAAATCCATCAAACTCATCATCAAGAATGAAGTTGACAACACCGGACACCGCGTCGGCGCCGTAAATCGCGGCTGCGCCACCGGTCAGTACTTCAACCCGCCTGATCAGTCCAGCCGGCAGGCTGTTCGTATCCACGGCATTCCTGAAACTGAACGGAACCGCCCGCGTGCCATTGATCAGCACCAGCGTCCGATTCTGGCCGAGGCCCCGCAAATCAATCGTCGAAGAGCCGAGAGAATCGCCCACGGATGCGCCGGTCGCATTGGCGCCGCCGCCAGCTTGTGGCAATCGCTGAAAGATATCTTCGATCATGATTGAACGATCAATGGCGATTTGCTCCGAAACGACTGTCGTTACCGGAGTTGAAGAGGTCAGCTCCGCTCGTTCAATTCTGGAGCCTGTAACAACAATCAGGTCCGGCACCGTCGGTTCGTCTGGCGATTGAGGAAATGCCAGCCCGGTCCCCGCAATCGCGAAAGCAACCGCCGCAACGCGGGCAAGAGAGAATTTCACGACATCGACACGGACCATTTGGCGCCCCTCCCCAATTTCAGTGCATGCAAGTCAGTATATTACCAATATAATATCAATACAATGCGCTGTTGTGACTGATATGAACCCTTCGTGCGCCATCGCTTGACGATAAGGTATTGCAAATATATCTTATTGGTAATATATTTCTGTGCCAATAACAGGACGTATGGCCTGACCCGGGGTGCCACGCCGGGAAGAGAGCGGGTCAAACACATCCAAATTCACAAGTGGCGACGTATCGACGGGGGTAGGCAAGATGAAAGGTGAAATCATGGCTTTGCGAAAAATCCTGTGCCTGGCGCTGGTTTCCGGCCTGGGCTTTCCCGCCGCGGCTCAATCACAGGAGTCGGGAGAGGCGATCGAACTCATCGAAGTAATCGGCTATCGCGATTCGCTGAGAAAGAACCTCAGCATCAAGCGTGAGTCCGACACCATCGTGGACGCGGTGTCGGCCGAAGACATCGGCCAGTTCCCGGATATCAATGTCGCCGATGCCCTGCAGCGCATTACTGGCGTGCAGGTGGAAAAGGACGAGCGGGACGGAGAAGGCGCCCGGGTGAGCATTCGCGGCACGGCGCCCCACCTGAACCTGGCGTTGTTGAACAATCAGCAGATTGCGTCGGCCACCGCAAGCAACCGCCGCACCGAGCTGCGCGACCGCAGCTTCAACTACTACCTGTTGCCCACCGAGATTGTGGACACCCTGGAAGTCTACAAGTCGCCGGAAGCCAACATCGACGAAGGCTCCGTGGGCGGCACCGTGATCGTCAGAACCCGCAGGCCGCTCGACGCCGACGCCAACTCGGGCGCCGTGTCCGCCAGATATTTCAATTTCGACAACGCCGGGGAAAACAAGCCGCATGTCTCCGGCCTGTACAGTTGGAAAAACGACGCGGAGACTTTCGGCTTCAATCTCGCCTATGTACACCGGGACAGCGCCACGCTGATGGACTCCAAACGGAACACCGCCGGCTATTTCCGGCCCACGGACTATAATTCCGACGGTGTCAACGAGCGCATTCCGGTTCGCATCGGCGCCAACCGCTACACCGCCGATTACAGCCTAGACACGCCATTCGTCACCTTGCAGTTCGCGCCCAACGACGATCTCGACGTGACCTTCACGGCATTGAATTCAGTGACGGAACGCGAGTCCCAGGGAATCTATTCCTTTGGATTCTCCAGCCTTGCCGCCGCTCTTTCCCTGGCCGATATCCGCGCCAACAACCTGGTCGCCATCAGCGACGGCACCGTGGTTTCGGGCAATATTCCGGCGTGCTGCACCGCCTTCAACAGCCGCTCCAACCTCCAGGGAGCCACTTACGACACGGGTTTCTACCGGGACGAGGTGGAAACCACGGCCTTTGACATGGAGGCCACTCTCGAGCGCGACGCCTACCGCATAACGGTGCAAGCCGGCCACAGCTACGCCGACGGCCTCGCCATCGACAAGGCGGCCCAGTTCGCGGCGCTGTCGGGCATTGCCTTCGACCTGACTTCCGGTGTCATGGAATCCACGCTGGATGCGGGTCTCGGCCCCGATGACTACGAGTTTTTCTACTCCCACATCAACACCATCCGCAACGACTCCGATTCGACTTTCCTGCAGGCCGACACGGAAATCACCGTAGGCGGCGATTTCTTCTCCAGCGTCGAAGCGGGGGTCAAGTACCGCGAATACAGCAAGGCCGCGAGCCGGGTCAAACGGGATTTCGTGGAAGAAGGCACTTTGGCACAGTTCGCCGGCGCCGGAATCACCGAGTTCAAGGTCGGCGCCGTGCCGACGCAATTGTGGGGCTTTGATGCCGGCGCGTTTGAACGATGGCAAAACGGCATACCCGAGGTGGCGGGCACGGGGAATAGTTCGTGGAACGATCCCAACGACCGCTTCCAGGTGGAAGAGGAAGTGACAGCCGCCTATGTGAAGGGCAATTTCGAGACCGAAAACTTCCGCGGCAACCTCGGCCTGCGCGCTGTCAGCACGAGCACGACTTCAAAGGCCCGGCAGTACGGCGGGGCCAACTTCAGCGCGGAACGCCGCGGCGCGGTGCAGGACGTGGCCATCGAAAACGACTACACCGACATCCTGCCCAGCCTCAACCTGAACTACGTGGGCATTGAAGATGTCATCCTGCGCTTTGCCGCGGCCAAAGTGCTGGCGCGACCGAACTACGTCAGCATCGCCCCATTCGAAACCCTCAACTGCGGCAGCAGGGGCTGCACCGGATTCGAAGGCAATCCGGAGCTCGAGCCGTTTCGCTCCAATCAGTATGACCTGTCCGCGGAATGGTACATCGACGATTCTTCGCTGCTGGCCTTCGTCCTGTTCCACAAGGACATCGATTCCTACATCGACATCGAATCCTTCACCGCAACCCGGGATTACCGCACCCTCGACGCCGATGGCGCCAACGTCATTGAAGCCAGGGAGTTCGCCCTGGAGCGACCGGTCAACGGCGAAGGCATCAGCATCCAGGGTTTTGAAATCAACTACCAGCAGGATCTGGGATACGGCTTCGGCGTCACCGCCAACTACACCTATGCCGACGCCGACCTGAACCAGAGCGAGGCGCAAAGGGAAGCCGGCCAGGAACCCGTGCTGTTCGGGCATTCGGAGGACACCTGGAACGCAACCGCCTATTATGAGCAAAATGGCCTGGCGGCCCGCCTGTCCTATACATTCCGTTCCGAGTATCCGTCCAACCACCTTCACGGGGCCAACATCCAGACATCGACGCAGCAGGCCGGAACCGCCGACCTCGGGCTCGGATTCGGCGTGAGCCGGGGCCTGATCGGCTACAAGGGCGACTTTGGCCAGCTCGATTTCAACGCCAGCTACAACGTGACCGACGATGTGGAGTTGCTGTTCCAGGTGATCAACCTGGCCGACGAGGAAATCCTGTGGTACGCGAGCAGGGAGAACCATACGCCGGACCCGGGCCGTCCCATCGGGGTATACAACCACGGTCGCCGCTATGCGCTCGGGGTGAACATGAGGTTCTAGTAGCCTGCGCCACAGGCTCCCAGAATTTCGGGAAACCAATGATACATTGACAACCAGCCAATCAAACAGGGGGAACCACTTTCCCGTGCATAAATCACTGCCATGTCTGTTTCTGTTGCTGATATTGCCGCTGGCGGCCTTGGCGGATGGTTACTCCGGTCGGCCAGAGGCGCTGGAGTTTGTGCGGGAATTTGCGGGAGAAAGCGATTTTGCCGAGGGGGAACTGCTGTCGATCCTCGGGCGGGCTGCTTATCAGCAGAGCGTCATTGATGCCATAAGCCGCCCGGCGGAGACACAGCTTGTGTGGGCGGAGTATCAAGACATCTTCCTGACGGAGGAACGGACATCCTCCGGCATCGGTTTCATGGCGGAAAATCGGGAAGCGCTGGATGAGGCCCACCGGGTCCATGGCGTGCCGCCGGAGATTGTCACCGCCATCATCGGCGTGGAAACCATGTACGGCAGAATCAGCGGCAGTTACCGCGTGCTCGATGCCCTGGCCACCCTGACTTTCGACTACCCGCCAAGGGCCGACTTTTTCCGCGGTCAACTCAAGCAGTTCATCCGGCTTGTCGATCAGGAGGGGGGCGAAATCACCGGCTATCTCGGGTCCTATGCCGGTGCCATGGGACTCGGGCAGTTCATTCCCAGCAGTTACCTGAATTACGCCGTGGACTTCGACGGCGACGGTTATCGGGATATCTGGAACAACCCCGCGGACGCCATCGGCAGCGTCGCCAACTACTTGCGCGAACACGGCTGGCGGCGCGACGCCGGGATTGCCTTGCGGATTGGGGGCGACGGCCTGCCCCGGGAAGTCTTCAGCGAAGCCCTGGAGCCGAACCGGTCCCTCGCGGAACTGGAGGCATTGGGCATGGACGAGGCGCTGGGGAATCTCGACCGGAACCAGCAGGTAACCCCGTTGCGCTTTGCGGGGAAGCGGGGCGATGAGTTCTGGCTGGGCCTTGAGAACTTCTACGTCATTACCCGCTACAACCACAGCAAGCTCTACGCCATGGCGGTGTATCAGTTGAGCGAGGATCTGCGGCGGCAGTAATGCCGGAAACCTGCGGCGCAGGCCCCCGGAATCTTCAGGCGTCAGACTGTATGCGGCTCCGGGTTCCGGCCAGAAGCCCCGGCCTCCCGACTACCGCCCAGCCTCTTCCCGCGCCATTCTCTCCTCGGCGCGGTGGCCGGAAAGAATGTTGTACATGCCGTAATTGCCTTCGTGGCAGGCGTACTCGTAGATCTTGTCCGGGGTGAAATCCAGCAGTATTTCCCGGGTATAGGGCGCGGTGAATTGGCCGGGATCATCGGAAGTGAAGTGATACTGGATCTGGTCGTCGCTGATCCGCGTCAGCCGCTCGATATTCACTTTCCGGTCGGTTTCCGGCGCGGTGCTGCTGGCGTCGGAATAGTTGGTGGTTTCAATCACCAGGGTGTCGCCTTCCCACCAGCCCCGGGAATCTCCGTGCCACAGCTTGACCTTGCCGGTGAGGTGGGGCTTTTCGACGATGGGAATGATGCGCACGTCATGGGCCATTTCCTGGATGATCGCCACAGTGTCGCGGGTCTGCACGATCTGCCAGTAGCTGTTGTAGCCTGAGCCGAGCCGGGGCGCGCCAAAGGACAGGCAGCGCTCGCCAAGCGGCCGGTCGGTCCAGGAATCCGCCGGGTGCAGGCGCCGGTGTTCGGCAAGCTCCCGGGCGGTCGCGACCGCCTCCAGGGTGCGCGGCGGATACTTGCCATTGGGCGGATCGATAATCTGGGAAGTGCGGCGGTGGACCCTGCGGTCAACGATCCACTGTGAATCATAATTGCCCGTGGTGGGGTCGTAGGAATTGATTTCGCCGCTTACGGCGGCGGAAAAGAAGCCGTCGCCAAACAGCGCGTCCGCGCCGGATTCATTGACTTCCAGCGCCCGCTGCCGCAGGAAGGCGATCTCGTCGTCGGTGAAAAATTCCTTGTTGGCGTAGGCGTCCGGGCGTTCCACCGGGGTCAGGGTATTGTTCTCCCACACGCCCTGAAAATCGGGGTGGCCATCAATGGTGCGCGGTGCCACATAGTCGCCTTGGGCGCCTGCCAGGGATGGAATCGCCAGCAGGGAAAGCAGCGCAGCAGATACTCCAAATCGTTTCATCGCGGTCTCCTCCCACGCAGAAAATCATCCTCCGATTATCGCCAATCCAGGAATATCTGCAAGCGTTTGCCGAAGCAATTTGCAAGAGTTTGCGCTTCCCATTATGCTTGGCCACGAAGTTAAGGA
This sequence comes from Pseudomonadales bacterium, assembly GCA_022827425.1. Taxonomy (GTDB): domain Bacteria; phylum Pseudomonadota; class Gammaproteobacteria; order Pseudomonadales; family Pseudohongiellaceae; genus UBA9145. The sequence goes on from JAJDSZ010000128.1 coordinate 40,201, forward strand.
ACGACGCTTGCCCCGCGTTCCTTCGCGGCATGCCCCTCCAGACTGATTTCATGAAAAAGCATCCCCGGCTCTCTAGGAAGCTCAAGCTTCTCTACAACCTGAAGGCCAACCCGGAAATCAACAATAATCAGCATCTGGCCACAGTGCTTGGCGTCAGCCGACAGTCGGTGAGCAAATGGGGCGCCGGCAGCCGGACGCGTTCCGGGGACGCAATTCCCGATGCGCACTTTTTCCGCATAGGACAGATTTTCGGCATTGATTCCTATCTTTTTACGCTGGAAATCGAAGAGTTCGAGAAAGAAGTGCGCTTGATTCTTGACCGGCGCAACCGCAAGCGTTTGCGCCGGCCGCAGCAGATCTTCCACAACAATCTCCCCGCCGCCAGCGAGCGCCTGTTCGGGCGGGAAGCCGAACTTTTCGCCCTGAACGAAGCCTGGAATCAGGGGGCCGTCAATGTGGTGCAGGTGACTGGCATCGGCGGTGCCGGCAAGAGTTCCCTCGTCAATGAATGGCTGCTGCGAATGGACGCCGATAACTACCGCGGCGCCGATGCCGTGCTCGCCTGGTCCTTCCATCAAGGCTATGGCTCCCAGGCTTCCATTGCTTCCCCCGATGTCTTCCTGCGCCGTGCCCTGGCCCTGCTCGGCGACAGCGATGCAGGACAGGATGACCCGGAAAGCCAGGTGATCCGGCTGGTGCAATGGATCAGGAAACACCGGATCCTGCTCGTGTTCGATGGCGTGCAAAACCTGCAGGACACTTACGGCCCGGGCTTCGGGCAGTTCCATGATCCCGGTTTCGCCATGCTCCTGCGTGAACTCGCCAAAGAGAATCCCGGACTTTGCGTTCTGACTTCCCGGCTCGGTAATGCTGATCTGGAAACCATCGGCCAGCCAAGGGCAAGACACATTGCCCTTGGCGGAATCGGGTCTGGCGCCGCCCGTGAGCTCATGCGTTCCTGTGAGATCCGGGGCAGGGCGGAACACATTCGCCACGCAGTGCGGCGGCACCAGGGTTTGCCCATGACCTTGCGCCTGCTCGGACAGCATCTCGAACTGGCGCGGGATGGCGAACTCGCACATTACATGGATCTGGTTCCGCTGCTTGAGGAAAGCGGCGAAGCCGAAAGGGCCGCGGAGTACGGCAGGGAATGTCTCGCCCGGCTGCCGCTGCATGGACAGCGGATGTTTTTCCATTTGCTGAGCCTGTATGAGCGAAGGGCAAGCCTGCGGGAAATTCTGAAAACCTGCCGCGGACTCGAAATCGAAGGCCTGACTTCGGAGATTCTATCCCTGACCCATATGGAATTGCGCTATGGAATCTTCGCGCTGGAGAAGGCGGGCCTCGTCCGGGCGTGGCGCAAGCCCCAGGGCATGAAGCTGGAACTCGCCCGCTTTCCCGGGGCGGCCATGGCGCTGCGCCTGAAACTGAGCGAGCCCGCACTATGGCGGTCTGGAAACCGCCTGTTGCTTGCCCGGACTCAGGAGCGGAAATCCGGCCTTGCCGAGTCCCCGAGAAATCGGGAAATGCTATACCTCGCGGTAATCCATGGCGCGCGCGCCGGATGCTGGCAGGAAGCTTTCACGCTGTACTTCGGGGACATCCGCAATAGCCGCTATGCACCCCCGGATGCGGACTTTCTTCATCATGACCAGGCCAGCTTGCGGGAGTTTTTCGCCGATCCCTGGTCCCGGCTGGATGCCGGGCTGGAAAACGAGGAAGCGCGAGTCGATCTGCAATGCTGCGCAGCCATCAATCTTGCGGCTCTCGGCGATACGGACGAAATGATTGCCCTGTCCCGGACCTGCCTGAAGTGGTTTCTGGCCAGGGGGAACTGGATCAAGGCCCGGGCTTTCGCCAGTGAGGTAATCACTATCCTGTTCACCGAAGGCAGAAGGAAGGACGCGGCCCGGGTGTTGAAACGCATTCGCGGCAAGCTCGGGGATGTCAATGATCCCGCGGCCGCAGAAATGCTGGATGGGCTTGCCGCCGTATTGGCGGATTTGCGGGAAGCGCGGAAAAAGGAAAGGCGGGCGGCTTGACGCCGCCGGCCTTTCCTTGTTCAGAATCAAAAACCCGCGGCTGCCGCAAAGGCAGCCGCGGGTTCAGGTCCTGTTTAGTCTGAACCAGCCAAGGTGCGCCGTTCAGCCGCCCTTCGCTCCGCCAGGAGTTGCTGGTAACCCTCTTCGTCGAGATGGGTAATGGCAATCCAGGCGTGGGTCATTTCGTCACCGGTGCGGCTGCCGCCATACACCCATTGATCCGGGTCGGGATTGTTGGGATTGGCGGCGGTATTGTCGTACCACTGCTTGAGCACCAGCACCGCGCCGGCCGGCACGAGGGGCGCCACCTCGGGTTCATAGATGTGGCTGTGATGCCAGGTGGCGCTCCAGTTCGAAATCTGGCTGATCTGTTCGGTGCGGCCGGTTTCGGGATAGAAGATTTCCAGCGATGCGGCATTCATGCGCAGATGGCCGTGTGGCTGGAAGCTGTCGACGCGAACCGGATGATCAAAGGATTGGAACCCCTGGGTCATGTGATAGCCGTTGGGCGGAATCACCAGCTCATCCTGTTCGCTGATGCGGTACAGCTTCAGGTCCTGCTTGTACCTTGCCTGTTCCACATAGTCCTCATCGTGCAGCCAGAGGCCGATTTCCACCACATTGTCCCGGATCATCCGGCCCTGGGCCGTGGGGCCCACGCCGCCGGGATACATGTGAATGCTCCAGCGCACCATCGAGCCCGCCGGAATCGTGCGGCAGACGCCTTCGGGGACGATCTCGCCCCATTTGCCCATGGCGTATTCGGTCAACTGGCCATAGCGCTCCATGGTGCCGTCTTCGCGCATCAACTCAACCGATGAGTTGGCGTGATGCACCACCGCCTTGGCGTCGCCCCGGGGCTTGACCTGGATCGCCTTGATGCAGCGGTCGCTGGTGATGCCGCTGGACACATAGTGGTTGCTCCACATGTCGTTGCCGGTGGCGGGGATGTCGATGGGAATCGAGGGGATCACCATGGTGGGCTCGCCGAATTCGTCGACGAAATTCCATTCGGAAGGATCATTCAGGTCCGGCGGGGGAACCACCAGATCGGGATCGCCCAGGGGCGCTCCCTGATCCACCCAGGCGACGATGGTGTCGATATCTTCCTGGGACAATCGCCAGTCGCCCTGCAGCTCCTGGATGCCGATGCCGTGGTCGTAGGCGTAGGGCGGCATTTCGCGGTTCGCCACCCGCACGGAAATCAGCGGCGCCCAGGGGCGGATCTGGTCATAGGTCTCGAACTGCATCGGCCCGATGCCGCCATCCCGGTGGCAGACCACGCAGTTCTCATTGATGATGCGCCCGACGTGACCGTTATAGCTGATCCGCCCATCGTCCTGGGCCAGGGCCGCGGAAGTCATGCCCGCCGCGGCGAGAAGTCCTGCCAGTGCTCGAAGTTTCATGGGATTTTCCCCGGAATGGGTTTGTTTCTTGTATCAATTAGTAGCATAGCGAAAGAAATCCCCGCAACGCCGCAACCGTTACAAAGTTTGACAGTGAACTCGCTTGTTCCCACATGACAGCCAGCGGCAAAGATTGCCGCCTGGGAGCCTGAGCCGCAGGCTCCCAGGCCCTGCCGCGAGCTTTGCTAGAATGCGGCGATGGATGCCACCCCCCTCCTCGATCCCCTCAATGAAGAGCAGCGCGAAGCGGTTACCAGTGAAGCCCGCAATCTGCTCGTGCTCGCCGGTGCCGGCAGCGGCAAGACCCGGGTTCTGGTGCATCGCATTGGCTGGCTGCTTGCCACGGGGCAAGCATCGCCGTTTGAACTGCTTGCGGTGACCTTCACCAACAAGGCGGCCCGGGAGATGCGAGAGCGGGTCGCCGCACTGCTGGCCGCGGGCCATGGCGAGCATCCGGCGGAAGAGAGCGCCAGCCTCGTCAGCAGGATGTGGATCGGCACTTTCCACGCCCTGGCGCGGCGCTTGCTGCTCTCCCACAAACACGAAGCCGGATTCCCCGATGGTTTTACCGTCATCGACAGCGACGATCAGTTGCGCATGATCAAGCGGCTGGCGCGGGACCTGAATGTGAACGATACGAACTGGCCGGCTCGCAAGTGCCAGGGGGTCATCAACGCCTGGAAGGAGGAGGGCCGGCGACCCGACAGCATCGAGCCGGGAGAGAGCAAGCCCTCCCGGGAATTGCTGCCGCTGTACGAGGCTTATCAGGGCGCCTGCGACCGGGGCGCCATGGTGGATTTCGCCGAGTTGCTGCTGCGCGCCCACGAGCTCTGGCTCAAGAATCCGCAGTTGCTCGCCCACTACCGCAATCGCTTCCGCAATATCCTGGTGGACGAATTCCAGGACTGCAATTCGATCCAGTACGCCTGGGTTCGCGTGCTTGCCGGCGAGCGGGGCCGGGTGACCGTGGTGGGCGACGACGACCAGTCGATCTACGGCTGGCGCGGCGCGAAGATCGAGCATATCCAGCGGTTCCAGGGCGATTTTCCCGACGCCCGCCTGCTGCGGCTGGAGCGGAACTACCGCTCCACTTCCAACATTCTCAACGCCGCCAACCGGCTCATCTCCCGCAATCAGGGGCGGCTTGGCAAGACCTTGTGGACAGACGCCGGCGATGGCGAACCCGTCGGCCTCTATGACGCCTTCAACGAACAGGACGAGGCGCGCTTCATCGCCGAACGGATAGAATCCTGGGTCGGGGAGGGCGAGCGCCATTGCGATGTGGCCGTGCTGTACCGCTCCAATGCCCAGTCCCGGGAACTTGAAGACGCGCTGCTGCGGGTCAATATCCCCTATCGGATTTACGGCGGTCTGCGCTTCTACGATCGCCTGGAAATCAAGAACGCCCTGGCCTACCTGCGGCTGCTGGTCAATCGCCACGATGACGCGGCGCTGGAGCGGGTCATCAATTTGCCGGCGCGGGGTATCGGCAGCCGCACCCTGGACGAGATCCGGCAAATGGCCCGCCGCGGGCAAAGCTCGCTCTGGGCCGCCGCCGTGCAATGCGTCAACAGCGGACTGCTCGCCCCCCGCGCCTCGGCGGCGGTGCTGCGCTTCCTGCAGTTGCTCGATGCGCTGCAGGGCGAATCGGGGCGGCTCGACCTGCCCGGGCAGATCAGGTTCGTCGTCGAACAAAGCGGACTGCTTGAACATCATGAGAAGGAAGGCGGCGAAATCGCCCGGAACCGCATCGAGAATCTGGAAGAACTCGTCAATGCGGCCGGCGGATTCGCCGAACTGATGGAGCAGGAAGACGCCGGGGAGGCAAACCCGCTGGTGGAGTTTCTCGACCAGGCCGCCCTCGACGCCGGCGACGCCCAGGAAGGAGAGAACAGCGATGCGGTGCAGTTGATGACGCTGCATTCCGCCAAAGGGCTGGAGTTTCCCCTGGTCTTTCTCGCCGGCATGGAAGAGGGCCTGTTTCCCCACCGGATGTCGCTGGAAAGCCACAATGGCCTGGAGGAGGAACGCCGGCTGTGCTATGTCGGCATCACCCGGGCGCGAGTCAAACTGTATCTTACCTATGCCGAATCGCGGCGGCTCCACGGCAATGTCAGCCTGAGCATGGCATCGCGGTTTATCAGCGAAATCCCCCGGAATCTGATCGAGAATCTGCGATTGCGCGCCCAGGTGCGGCAGCCGCGCTGGGTTGCCAATTCTCCCCGGCAATCAACGCCCGCGGCAAACCCGGCACCGGGCGGCCTGCCGCTCGGCCAGCGCGTTTCGCATAACAAATTCGGCGAAGGCGTGGTGCTGCAAAGCGAAGGCAATGGCGAAAACGCGCGCGTACAGGTAAATTTCGACGATGCGGGAAGCAAATGGCTGGCCTTGTCTCACGCCAAACTGGAA
>JAJDSZ010000044.1 GCA_022827425.1 Pseudomonadales bacterium
TGCGCGAGGCAGTGCAGCGTCGCAACCGCGAAACGCTCGAACAACGTCATATCGAAGGTTATCGAAGAACTCCACCCACGGAGCAGGACTTCGGCATTCCCGAAGCGGACCGTTGCTGGGGCGACGATGCCTGGAGCGAAGAATAGTGCGTAGAGGCGAAGTTCGCTGGTATCGTTTCGCGGCGCCGAACAAGCGGCGTCCCGTGGTTGTATTGAGCCGGGATTCAATCATAGCGAGTCTCAACACGGTTACCGTGGCTCCCGTGTCCTCGAGAGTAAGAGACATTCCAAGCGAAACGCCATTGTCGAAGGACGACGGCATGCCGCGCGAATGCGCGGTGAATTGCGATCATCTGCAGACTGTGGACAAGACGAAACTGGGTTCGGTAATCACCACCTTATCGCGTGAGCAAATGCAAAACGTCGCCGCCGCGACATGTTTTGCGCTTGACTTGCGTTAGCGAAATTCCGGGAGCCGCGCGATGGATCGACCGCCTGTAATCGAACAGCTTTCCAATCAGACGGCGGCGGTCGACGCTGCCGTCATCTGGCTGCACGGCCTCGGCGCCGACGGCAACGACTTCGTTCCCGTCGTGCCGCAACTGAAACTGCCGGCGGATTACGCGATTCGATTCGTGTTTCCAACGGCGCCGTCGATTCCGGTGACGATCAACAACGGCTATGTCATGCCCGCCTGGTACGACATTCTCCGGCTCGATAACGTGCGCAGCATCGACGAAGCGGGATTGCGCCGATCGGCGGCGCAAACGCAGGCGTTGATTCGGCGCGAACTCGACCGCGGCATCGCCTGCGAACGCATCGTGCTCGCGGGTTTTTCCCAGGGCGGTGCGGTCTGCTTCGAAGCGGCGCTGTCTTTCGATCAGCGGCTGGGCGGAGTCATCGCCTTGTCCACTTACTTTCCCACCGCGGACAGCCTGGCCATGCAACCGGCTCAACAGGGTCTCCCCGTACTCGTCTGCCATGGCCTGATGGATCCGATGGTGCCGGAATCACTTGGCCGGGCCGCCGTCGAGAGTCTGGAAGAGAAGGGGTTGAATCCCGAGTATCACACGTATCCCATGGCCCACGAAGTCTGCATGCCGGAAATTGAACGGGTCGGCGGCTGGATTCGACAGGTGTTGAGCCAGCGAAGCTGATCCGCGCCGTACTTGCAAGGGCCCGGCCCGAAGGCCGGGCTCCGCGATTATCAGGGGCTGTAGGGCATCGATGAATGATGAAGATTGATCTTCAGATCACCGTCGACAAGGACGTGGCCAAAGGTAAACTCAACCTTGGTTTCGTTACCGTCCGGGGCTGTGAAGTAGTAGTTGCCCATGGCCATTGCGGAGGTGTCGTCGGTGTAGATGCCGTTGTTCTCCCACCGGACATTGGTCCAGCCCGAGATTGCGAACCCTGAGTCCTCGCCATGTTCCGTCGCGCGGGCGGTGTAGTCGCCGCCATCGGCATGCACCGTGGGCGCCCTCTCTTTTCGGAAGTGATTTGGAATTGTGTGCCGGTTATCGAACAGAGAGGTGGGCCGGCTGAATTTCAAGCGACGTGCAAGCCGGAAAATCGCGAATTTCAAAAAAGGCTTGACCTTAGAGACAAGTCAAAGGTTATAGTTCTCCCAGGGAAGCTGAAGCGAGACCGGTCAAGCATGAGAATCAGCGAGCTGGCGAGGCGCACGGGACTTTCCGCCCATACCCTGCGTTTCTATGAAAAGCTGGGTCTGGTGAGCCACAACAGCCGTAGCGAAGGCGGCTATCGCGAATACGACGAGGCCGATCTGAGGCGCGCGGAATTCGTGCGCATCGCCCGCAATATCGGCTTCTCGCTGGAAGACATAGCCCTGCTGCTGTCGATTCGCGTCGACAAGGACAGCCATAGTTGCGAGCAGGTTGCCGAAATTACTCGCCGTAAACTGAACGAAGTCAACCAGCGGCTGGGAGAGCTGGAGTCCATGAAGAATACTCTCGGGATTCTGCTCGACAGTTGCGGCGGCGGGCCTGAGAGCGCGATCCATTGTTCAATCCTGGACGCCCTGGAACAGGGACAGTCAATGGAAGCGGCGCCTGAATCGAGGTTATTTCCATGATATTACTGGAAGCATTTTGGGATCTGGTAGTCGAGAGCGCCCCCTGGTTGCTGGCGGGCTATCTGCTGGCGGGCATTATCAAGCAGGTGCTACCGGATCGCTGGATCAAGAGTCAACTGGCGCATCCCGGCGCCGGTTCGGTTGTCAAGGCGGCCTTTATCGGCGCGCCCCTGCCGCTGTGTTCCTGCGGCGTAATTCCCGCTGCCCTCGGCATACGCAAGGCCGGCGCATCCAAAGGGGCGACTTCCTCCTTCCTGGTAGCGACTCCCGAGACCGGGGTCGATTCGATTTCTTTTTCCTATGCTGTGCTGGGCCCGATTTTTGCCATTTGCCGCCCGGTGGGGGCGATCACCAGCGCCATTATTGCAGGCCTGCTGGTCAATGCGATGGACCGGAACGACGACGAGACCAAGACTGAGACCGAATCCGCCGCAGGGCATTGTTGCGCCTCAAGGCAGCAGGAAGCGGAGCCGATGCCTCCCCTCGGCGAGAGATTCGTCAAGGCCATCACTTACGGCTACGGCAGGATGATCGCCGATACCGCCAAATGGCTGCTGATCGGCCTGGCCGCAGCGGCCCTGATTGGCGTACTCGTGCCCCAGTCCTTCTTCCTGCAATGGGGGGACGGTCTGCTGGCGATGATCGTCATGGTGCTGGTTGGCCTGCCCATGTACATCTGCGCCACCGCCTCGACTCCGGTGGCCGCCGGATTCCTGTTCGCCGGCATCTCGCCCGGCGCGGCGCTGGTGTTCATGCTGACCGGCCCGGCAACCAATATCGCCACCATGGGCGTGATCCGGGAGCAAATGGGCAACCGTTCGCTGATGGCCTATCTCATCGGAGTCATCGGCGCTGCCATCGGCTGCGGACTGTTGCTCAATGAGCTGTACGCCTGGTTCGGCTGGCCGCTGCAGTTGTCGGCCATGGTTCACGGCGACGGCTGGCCCTGGTGGCGTCATGCCCTGGCGGTAGCGCTCTCCCTTCTGGTGCTGCGGGTTTTTGTCCAGCCACTGCTCACTCAACGCGTTCGTCTTGTAGAAAGCGCCTGATCGGGAGTTCGGCCAACGTTGCGGCCGCAGTGCTTGCGAATGATGGAGCGACAGCATATAAACCTGCCATCGACCCAGACTCCGGCGACTGGCCTGAAAGCGCGAATTTCAATCCGGCCATAGACGCCCGCCCGATAATATGGGTCGTTGTGCAACAGCGAGCGAGCCTCGTCCAGATCATCCGTCCGATAGACAAAACAGCTTCCGTTCATGGCATCGGCGTTGTCCGTGAGCAGGGGCCCCGCAACCGAAATCCGGTCCATTACTTTCTCGATGTACGCGAGATGCGCCTGCAGATGGTCTCGTCGCAGGGCAGCGGAATCGGCAGCATCATCGCAGATTACGAGCCAGGCCATGACGATCAGTTTCCATCGACGCAGTCGTGACGGAGGCGACGTGCGCGAACGATTGAGCGAATGTCGGCCAATGCCTGGAGGGTGGGTGTCCCATGGCCCCTATCCCATGGCCCCTAGGAGAATTGGCCTCTATCAGAGCACCCCGGGTTTCCGCAGGGCGGCTATTCTGTCTTCGAGCGGCGGATGCGACATGAACAACGCGCGCAGGCCGGTCGGGCGGCCGCCGTTGATGCCGAAAGCGGCGAGTTCTCCGGGCAGGTCTTCGGCCTGATTCTGTTGCAGGCGCTGGAGGGCGGCGATCATTTTCTGCCGGCCCGCCAGATTGGCGCCGCCGGCGTCGGCGCGGAATTCGCGCCAGCGGCTGAACCACATGACGACGATGGTCGCGAGAATCGACAGCATGATCTGGGCGACGATGGAAACGACGAAATAACCGATGCCGAATCCGCGTTCGTTTCTGAATACGACCCGGTCGACGACGTGGCCGATCACTCTCGAAAGGAAGATCACGAAAGTGTTCAGTACGCCCTGCAGCAGCCCCATGGTGACCATGTCGCCGTTGGCGACATGGGCGACCTCGTGGGCGAGTACGGCTTCGGCCTCGTCCCGGGTCATCTTCTGTAGCAGGCCACTGCTGACCGCGACCAGCGCATTGTTGCGCCGCATGCCGGTGGCGAAGGCGTTGACCACATCGGACGGGAAAACCCCCACCTCCGGCATCCCGATGCCGGCGCGTTGCGCCTGGCGCTCGACGGTTTGCAGCAGCCAGCGCTCCTGCTGATTCGATGGCGTAGCGATGACCTGCACACGCATGGAGCGCTTGGCCATCCACTTCGACAGGGCCAGCGAAATGAAGGCGCCGCCGAATCCGAACGCGGCGGACATCACCAGCAAGGCGTTCATATCGAGGCCCGTGCCGCTCGAAAGCAGCATGCTTTCGATGCCGAACATCCGGAAGGTGACGCTGATCAACAGCAATATCGAGAAGTTGGTCAACAGGAACAGCAAGATACGCATGATTTACCCCCGCCTCGTCAGCAGTCGACCATTATAGACCCGTTGCCAAAACAACACCTCGTCACTCTGCGGGAATCCGGTCCACCCGGGCGACGATCCGCTGCTCTTCGTCGAGCACATACAGCCAGTCGGCCCGCTCCGGCAGCGTATGGAGCGCATGCCGCGTCAGGCGCTCAAAGTGGCTGATGAACCGGCGCAATTGCGCCTCGCTCATGATTTCGCCGGCTTCCGGCCCTGCTTGCTCCCGCAACTTGCGCTCCTGCAGGCCGCGCCAGCGATAGACGCTGGCGAAGTCGGGAGCTTGCAGGAACGCCAGATAATCGAGTCCGCTGAAAATTCGGTCGTGATACTCGGCCAGCCGCTCATTGACGAATCGACGCCAGACGCCGGCGGCGTCCTCTCCGGATTCCAGCAGATTGACCGGCGCCTCCAGCGCATCCGGTGGCTGTGGCGCCAGCCCCACAAACCATCCTTCCAGCAGAATCAGGTCGGGGCGGCCATGTTCCCGGCGCTTCGATTCCCCGCGGTCATCCCGCGACTTGTCGAAAACCGGGATGGTCACCGAAGCGTTTTTGCCGGAATGGCCCAGTTCGTCCAGCACATCCGCCAGCAGGTCCACATCGTGGGTGCCGGGAACGCCGCGGGTCGCCAGCAGGGGATGGGTTGATTCCGCCAGTTCCCGCCGCCGGGCGCGGGTCAGGTAGAAATCGTCCAGCGACAGCGCCGCGGTGCGTACTCCCCAGTTCGCGAGCAAGCGGGAAAGAAACGTGGCCAGGGTGGACTTGCCGCTACCCTGGGCCCCGCTGACGCCGATTCGCACGGGCTTGTCGGAACGCTCGGCGATTCCGCGAAGACGCCAGGCCAAAGGCGGAAACCACGACTGCGCCTGCTCCCCATAAGCCGGGGGCAGTCGCTGTTCCGCAATGAATTCACTGACCAGGTTTTCCGGAACTTCGCGCATGGCTCCGATTCTCGTCCCCAATCTATGCTGAATCTCTCGAAATCTCTCGGGACACCCATTTTCTCACAGAGGCGCCAGCGCACGCAGCGGCAGCGCGAAAATGACGTCAAGGGCTTGGGCTTGCAGGATCGGGTAAAAACTGTAAACAGGGAATTAGCAACTTTCCGGATTAGTGTTGAAATTGCCGCTCCGGGAGTTTTACAATCCCGCCATCTCTCCCGGCGGGGGGGTGTGGAAAAGTAATGGAAATTGGTGCAAGCCACTTGACAGGGGATTTCCCCTGTCGTGGCACAATTTTGTCAGCCGAGCCGAGCCGAGCCGAGCCGAGCCGAGCCGAGCCGAGCCGTGAACCGCGTCTCCTCGCGCGGGATCCGGTCCCGCATCTGGCGGCTGGCGGGGCCCCTCGCCGCCCTGGCGCTGCTCGTTTCCGCGGCCCCCGCTAACGCGCAGCAGGTCACCAGCCAGGC
>JAJDSZ010000112.1 GCA_022827425.1 Pseudomonadales bacterium
GGCGCTGTCATAACGGTTCGCGGCGAGCGAATCCGAGTATCCAGTGGCGGCGCAAGGCATTGAAGTAGCCTTGGCGTCCCTGCGACTTCCCAATTTTTCTCCGGTTTGGCTCCTTGATTACTCCGTATCCGCCACCTGGGGCTGGCTGCCGTCACCGGGGAGGCCCATGGATTCGAGTCGGCGCCAGCCGGCGAGGATGCCGAAGAGGCCGTGGTTGCCTTCGTGGCAGGCGTATTCGTAGATTGGGTCATCCATGCGCCGCAGCGGGAATCTGGCCGACCAGGGCACGTCCCAGGTCAGCGGGTCTTCGATGGTGAAATCGTAGTCGAGGGTGTCGGCGTCAATCCGGCGGATTCGTTCTTCGATCATTGTTTCCCGTGAAGCGCCCGCGCGGCTGTTGTGGTCGAAGTAGAAATGGCGCGTGCTGATCACCAGCGTGTCGCCTTCCCAGCGGGCGATGGAATCGCCGTCCCATTTGACGTGGCGGATCTGGTGCTCGTCGTCGAAGCGGATGACCCGCGCGCGATGAATCATCTCGTTGAGAATCATCACGTGATCTGCAGTCTGCACGATCTGGATGTTGTTGTTATAGGAACCGGGAATCAGCGGCGGTCCCGCGCCGCCGCTCATCAGGCAGCGATCCGCCAGGGTGCGGGCTTCCGGGCCGATGCTGTTGGCGCGCACGTCGGCGCGGATGCGGGCGCGTTCCTGGCCGGATTCGTTCAGCGCCGGCATGCGCCCGTCGGGCGGGTCGTAGATCAGCGAAGTACGGCGGTCCTGAATCGTCTCAACCCCGCGCTCATACCAGAATTCGTTATAGGAAATGACGCCGGGCGGATAACCCGCTCCGCCGACCGAGTCGATGATCAGATCGCGGTTCTGGCGCCGGTTTTCGTAGGCTTCCCACTCGGTGGCCTCCGCCTCGGTCAACACCTCGCGGTCGGCAAGTTCCGCCGGGCGGTTGAGCGGGGTCAACGTTCGATAGGTGTAGATGCCTTGCAAGTCGGGATGCCCATGCTCGGTACGCGGCATATCGCCCGACTGGGCGAAACCGGTCTGGCCAAACAGCAATATGGCCGGGCCGAGCAACAGGCCCGCAATTGTCAGTGTCGAAGTTCGAGTTTTCACGATCCCCTCCTCTCACCACTTTACGCTGTAATTTGCGAAGTTACGCCATCGGCAGAATTATGCAAGCAAAACCATTCCCGTAAACCCGCGCCGGCCGGATGTCGTATAGTGGCGGCCGTCAGCCGAAACTTGATTTCAAGTCAAAGGAGTTGCCGATGAGCGGGCAAGGCAGGGGCGAATTGCGGCGCGTGCTGAAAGGATTCGACGTGCTGGCGCTGGGCTTCGGCGCGATGATCGGCTGGGGCTGGATCGTCCTGGCCGGCGGCTGGGTGCTGGACGCCGGTTCGCTGGGGGCCGTAGCGGCATTCTTCTTTGGCGGCATCGCCATGGTGCTGATCGGGCTCATCTATGCCGAGCTGGCCTCCGCCATGCCCCGGGTGGGAGGGGAACATGTCTACAGCCACAAGGCGCTTGGCAATGTCGGTTCGTTCGTCTGCACCTGGGCCATCGTGTTCGGCTATGCGTCGGTGGTGGCCTTCGAGGCCGTTGCCTTGCCGACGGTGGTCGAATATCTGGCGCCGAACTACAAGGTCGGATACCTGTGGACGATCGCCGGTGGCGAAGTCCATGCAAGCTGGGTCGCGGTCGGCGTCGCCGGCGCGCTGTCGATGACCTGGGTGAATTGTATCGGCGTGCGCACGGCCGCCTTGCTGCAGAAGCTGGTCATATTGCTGATTTTCGCGGCGGGCTTCCTGTTCTTCACCGGTTCCCTGTTCACCGGTTCGGGCGCAACGATGGAGCCCTTGTTCAGCGATGGAGTCAACGGCGTATTTCTCGTTTTGATCATGGTTCCGTTCATGTTCGTCGGCTTCGACGTCATTCCCCAGGCCGCAGAAGAGATCGATCTCCCCTTCAGGCAGATCGGGCTGCTGATCGTCTTTTCGGTATCCATGGCCGTGTTGTGGTACATGCTTATCGTGCTGGGACTTTCGCGTGTGCTTGACTCCGCGGAGCTGGCAAGCGCCGAACTCGGCGTGCCGGAAGCCATCAATGCGATTTTCGGCGGGGCCTGGGCGGGGAACCTGATGATCCTGGCCAGCGTGGCGGGCATCCTGACGAGCTGGAACGCGTTTCTGGTGGGCGGAAGCAGGGCCGTCTACGCCCTTGCCTGATCGGGAATGCTACCGAAGTTCAACGGCAGGCTGTATTGTGTAGGACACGCCATGGGTGCCGTCGGTCTCGATTCCGGTGACCGAAACCACCGCGCGGGCGACGGCGGATACGTTGCGCGAAACGATGGACCAGAGTTGCATGATGATCGGACTGGCGACGATGATAGGGTCGATGCGTTTCTCCGGCATCGAGGAGTCACCGCCACGGCCGGTGACGGGGATCTCGAAATTGTCTTCGAAGGCGCAGAACGGGCCGGCCAGCGTTGATCGCGAACCTGCCGGCAGCTATGCTCGGGAGATTGTGTAATTCGCAGATCTCACGCACCGGGAATCGGACGAACAGCCGTCGTCAATCATGGCGGCGGCGCCACGACCGTTTTTCTTGTCAGGCTGGAAAATGAAACATACCGTTCGCGCAGGGCTTGCCCGACCCGTTGATCATCGAACGATTCGATATCCGGCGAGAACGGAACGACTGGCGTAGAATCGCGAGGACAACCGTTTGTGACCAATTCACAGAAAGAGTTGACCTGCTATTCAATCGGCCTCGACCTTGCTTGGGCTGACAAGTCGAGGGGGATGGCGAATGAATCTGGGATTGTCATGCTAGATCCAGCTGGAAACGTCACGGAAGCCGGCTGGACTGTCGGCATAGACGATACCGTAACCTGGCTCGACAACTATGCGCCGTTTGATGTTCTGCTTTTTGTAGATGCGCCGTTAGTCGTCAACAATAAAACCGGACAGCGTCGTTGCGAAAAGCAAGTCGGCCAACGATATGGACGCTGGAAAGTATCTGCCAACTCCACTAACAGTCAGTCGGCTCACCTCGCCGGAGTCGAGCTATTAAGACGCCTTAGAAAACGCGGCTGGAGGTACCACGATGGGCATGGAGGCCCACCCGCCAATCCGGGTAGATTTGTCAGTGAATGCTATCCCTACACCACAATTGTTGGGTCGCATGAGCTTGAGTATACGAAGGAACGCCCCCGATACAAACGCAAACCTCCTCGCATGTCAGCAGCAGAATTTCTCCCGCTGCGAAATGCTGAGTGTGACACATTAATTCGTCGTGTAAATAGTCTTCAGGATAAGGATCCGCCGATCAACCTTTTAACCCACCTCAATACGCGTCGACTAGTAGAGGAACCGTCACCGAACAAACTGAAGGACTACAAGCATCGCGAAGATTTGCTCGACGCCGCGCTTTGCGCCTGGACCGCTGCGCTTTGGAAGCGATGGGGCATTACTCGGTGCCAGGTCCTCGGGTTCGACGAATCGCTCTCTGTTGGCCTTCAGGCGACCATAATCGCACCCGCACGCCCCGAGCAAAGACCAATTCAGGGCAGAACTCGGGAGACGCCCACTGAGTCTGTAGACTGTTTCAACCCAGGATGAACTTCGAGCGACATTGAAACCCGCCGGCAATTCCTGCGGCGGCTGGATCACCAGGCTTCACCTGATGGCCACGGATATTTGAACGGTATAGTTGCCTTCACGCCCCCAGGTGTACGACATCCCGCAAGGACGCAGGCCCTCGTGTTCTCGTTACCTCAGTGATTACAAGTTCTGAAATTTTTCAAAAATTTCAAAGTCAAAAATTCTTGCAGAAATAATCTCACTTACTGGAATTACAACTTGAAAATCACTAAAAGAAAGGTCATCATATTTCTTACTAGATTCGAGATATTCTTCGATCAAGTCGACGTAATAAGTAGTAACAATTAGTTCGTGAGTTTCCTTTTCTCGATAACCACTGGCCATTGGTACCAATGAAACATCAGAATCCCCCTGCCCGTATATGCCACTTTGTTGGACAAAACCAATAT
Source organism: Pseudomonadales bacterium (assembly GCA_022827425.1). Taxonomy (GTDB): domain Bacteria; phylum Pseudomonadota; class Gammaproteobacteria; order Pseudomonadales; family Pseudohongiellaceae; genus UBA9145. The sequence goes on from JAJDSZ010000112.1 coordinate 4,070, forward strand.
AGGATTTTCCACTTCTGGTTGAAACTAAAATTAATTCCTGTCGCTGAATAGATTCTGCCAAGAGAAGTTCGATAAGATCTCCGGATTTTTCTGCGATTCTCCGTGCGGCATCTTCTGTAGTGAAGAAAAGATTGACCACCGGAGGGATGATTAAACTCAATACAACACTTAAGATCGCAGTACCTGAATAAGGGAATGGTGCATAGTATTCCCATAATTCAACATGCCTTGCAAAAGAAATACTGAGTGCTATAGCGATAACTCTTGCGAAAACGACAATGATAGAGCCAAAAAAAGCGGATTGAAAAAATACATGGTATCCAGAGTCTCGAAGTATTCGATATCGGGTCACGTTAAGGTGGGTCAGAAACCAATATCCAGCTAGTGTCGGAATTAGAAACCACTCAATTCCCATTTAAACTCTTCCTATAGATAGTAAAAAAAGATGGTGATCAGATTTCTATTTACTTCTTTACTGGAGGTGCCAATTTCCTTCCCGATCGATTGGTCATTTTCTCAATTATGGTCCGTACCTTACTACTTCGAAGTAAATCATCCGCCTTTACATACATTCCGCCTCTGGCGTTTACATGAATTTTGGGTCGATCATCTTTTGCTTGATTTGGCATAATCTTCGCTCCATATAGAGCCGTGGCTTTTTACTTTGACTGGCCAATTGTCTTATATCTGGCGGCAAAAAGCCACTCCTACCTCAGTGTCCGGGTTTTTCGCTGTTGAGCGCAATCGTTTCACTCCGTATCCGCCACTTGGGGCTGGCTGCCGTCACCGGGGAGGCCCATGGACTCCAGCCGGCGCCAGCCGGCGAGGATGCCGAACAGGCCGTGGTTGCCCTCGTGGCAGGCGTATTCGTAGATCGGATCCTCGATGCGCCGTAGCGGAAACTTCGCCGACCAGGGCACATCCCAGGTCTGTGGGTCTTCGATGGTGAAGTCGTAATCCAGGGTATCCGCGTCGATGCGGCGGATGCGCTCTTCGATGATGGTTTCCCTGGAAGCGCCGGCGCGGCTGTTATGATCGTAGTAGAAGTGGCGCGTGTTGATCACCAGCGTGTCGCCGTCCCAGCGGGCGATGGAATCGCCGTCCCATTTGACGTGGCGGGTCTGGTGCTCGTCGTCGAAGCGAATGACCCGCGCGCGATGAATCATCTCGTTGAGAATCATCAAGTGATCGGCGGTCTGCACGATCTGGATGTTGTTGTTATAGGAGCCGGGAATCAGGGGCGGTCCCGCGCCGCCGCTCATCAGGCAGCGGTCCGCCAGGGTGCGGGCTTCCGGGCCGATGCTGTTGGCGCGCACGTCGGCGCGAATGCGGGCGCGTTCCTGGCCGGACTCGTTCAGCGCCGGCATGCGTCCGTCGGGCGGATCGTAGATCAGCGAAGTACGGCGATCCTGAATCGTCTCAACCCCGCGCTCGTACCAGAATTCGTTATAGGAAATGACGCCGGGCGGATAGCCCGCTCCGCCGACCGAGTCGATAATCAGGTCGCGGTTCTGGCGGCGGTTTTCGTAGGCCTCCCATTCGGCGGCCTCGGCCTCGGTCAACACCTCGCGGTCGGCGAGTTCCGCCGGGCGGTTGAGCGGGGTCAACGTTCGATAGGTGTAGATGCCTTGCAAGTCGGGATGCCCATGCTCGGTGCGGGCGAAATCTTCGTTCTGGGCAAGGTTTGCCGGAGCGGGCAGCAAGGCGACCGAGCCGAGCAGGCCAGCAAGCCATAGCGCTGAAGTTCGAGTATTCATAATCCCCTCTTGTCACCGTGCGATGCAATGGACGAAGTTACGCGATCAGCAGAATTATGCAAGCAAAACCGGGTTCGTGTCGGTGAGCCCGGGCCAATGGCGGCGTGAACAGGCTCACGGGCGAGGGCAAGCGTTTGCGAAGCGCAGCTTCGTGCGCAGTCCCGAGCGGCTCGAAAGGAAGTCGAGACCGGGATTTGTCGACATCCTGAAAGCCGCGCCACGGATGGCATGAACAGGCTCGCGGAATCTCCAACGAGATTCTGCGACTTCGCTTCGCTGCGCGCAGAATGACAGGCGAGGGGACAACGAGATGCTGCGACTACGCGCAGGATGACGGGTGGGGCGGTGCGATAGTGGGAATTTGGAGACAGCGGGTTCGGTGGGAAATCCGGCTGCTCAGGCGGCGAGTGAGGCGAGTACGTAACGGTGGCCGCTGAAAGGGCGCCTGCCGTGCATGATCTGCATGTTGTCGAGCAGAACCATGTCGCCGCTGCGCCATTGCAGATCCACCGTCAGCTCCCCGGCGGTGTCGGACACGATTTGCATGGCGTCGCCGGGAATTTCCGAATGGTCGCCGAAGAAGATCGATTTCTCCGCCTCGTTGTGGCTGTCGTTCCAGCCGCGCCAGGCGGCGATGAGCTGGTTGAAGAAGACGTCCCTGCCGTCGGGCAGGGTTCGCACCGCCGGCAGGGTCGGGCTGCACACCCGCAGCATTTCGCCGCCCAGCCAGGACCAGCCATAGCCCAGCGAGCGCAAGCAGTTTTCCGCGTCCTTGCGGTTGTCGGCGCCCAGGGTCTTGCACCAGCCCCGGCCCTGCCCCGATTCCAGGTCTTCCCCGGGCGGCATCACATTGATATAGCGCACGCCGAGTCGCTCGCACTTGTCGATGAACCCGGGAGTGCGCTCGCGCAGGCGTTCGAGCAGCCGGTGGGACCGGCACAACGGGGTCTGGCCGCCCCGGTTCGGCGGAAATTCGCAGAAGAAGAACAGCCGCTGGGGATACACTGGTGTCTGGGCGAGTTCGTGGTGCAGATAGATCTCCACCTCCGGCGGCGCCTCGTTGGCGGTGAACACCCGTTCGGTGCGGTGGCGGCGCACCGCGTTGGACAGGGATTCCTCGAAAGGAAAGTTCTTCAACGCAAAGGCGCGGATGGCCTGATCGAAATCCTCGTCGGTGATGAAGGGAAAGCTGCGGAACAGGATGGCGCCGTTTTCGCTGAGTTGCTTGAGGAGCAATTGCCGGTTCGCCGCAAGCCAGGCGAAGGCTTCGAGCCGGTTGGACGAACCATGTCGGGCCACATAGACCAGCGGGAACGGCCCATCCGCTCGTTCCGGGTCGGGGGATTCGGTGAGTCGGGCGGAAAAATTTTGCATGGTCGCCGAATGCGGGCTTTGATTCTTGCGCGTATTTTCCTCAATCATAAATCGGATGAAAAGAATTGAAAGCGGCTTCGCAGAAAACGCCGGGATCATTGAAACGCCGGTTGCGGTTGAGTCCGCTGATGGCGGCCATTTCCTCCTCGCTGAGGCTGAAATCGAACAGCGCCAGATTCTCCCGCAGCCGCTGCCGGCGCGACGTCTTGGGAATCACCGCGGTTCCCCGCTGCAAGGCCCAGCGCAGCAGCACCTGTGCGGGGCTGCGGTTAAGCCTTTCCGCCGCCGCCAATACCATTTTTTCGGCCAGCACAGACTCCCCGGCCCGCGCCATGTCCAGCTCCAGATACGAAGCCGCGCCCAAGGGCGAAAATGCGGTAACCGCCAGACCGTACCGCCGCGCCAGCCGCAGCAGCGGAAGCTGGGTCAGCCAGGGGTGGGATTCGATCTGCAACATCACGGGCCGGATGCGGGCGTAGGCCATCAGGTCGTGGAGCAGGCCGCTGGCGTAGTTGCACACGCCGATACGCCGCACCAGGCCCTCATCCACCAACCGCTCCATGGCGGCCCAGGTATCCGCCAGGGGCACCGGGGCGGTTGCCATCGCCGGTTGCGGCTTGCCGGGCTGAAACAGCCACTCCGGCGGATAGCGCTCGGCGAAATCGACATAGCGCAGGGCAATGGGGAAATGCACCAGGTAGAGGTCGAGGTAATCCAGGCCGAGATCGGAAAGGCTGCGCTCGCAGGCCGGTCGCACGTGGTCGGGATGGTGATAGGTGTTCCAGAGTTTGGAGGTGACCCAGAGGTCCTCCCGCGCGCAAACGCCCCCGGCGATGGCCTTGCGGATTCCATCGCCTGCTTCGGCTTCATTGCCATAGTCGGCGGCGCTGTCGAGGTGGCGGTAGCCCGTCTCGATGGCGTGGGTCACCAGGCCGGCGGTCTCTTCCCGCGGAATCTTCCACAGGCCAAGGCCCGCCCGGGGCATCACGGCGCCGTCGGCGAGGCGCATGGTCTGATTCATCTTGTCCTCCCAAGGCCGTCAGCCGGCAGCAATGCGCTTTGTTCCACCCGGGGGCGCCATAGCCAGACTGCCAGATTGCCCAGCGCCAGCAAGCCGAGCAGCGGCCAGAAGGCATCGCTGAGGCCATTCACCAGCCCTAATGGCGAAAACAGCAGGTACAGCGCCGCCACACAGGACAGCAGGCTCACCGCGCAGGGAACCGCAAAGCGCCAGGGCGTCAGGTCAACCCGTTCCCGACGGCGGAAGCTCCAGGCCTGCCGCCGCGGCCACAGGGCGCCCGCCGCCAGCATGATCAGCACTTCCAGCACGAACAGGATGGCGTACAAGTGTAGAAAGTGGATTCCGGTGCGCTCGGCAAGCACGAACTGGAACAGCCCGTAGGCGATGATATGAAAAACGATGACGATTTTGGGCCCGAGGGCCGGCGTGCGGCGGGTGAACAGCCCCACCATGACGATGGCGATGACGGGTATGTTGTAGAAGCCGGTGAAGATGCGAATGATCTGCCACAGGCCTTCCGGCGCGAATTGCAGCATGGGGGCGATGGCAAAGGAAATCAGGGCGATACCGACCCCGGCCCGCTTGGCGATGCGCAGCATCTCCCCGTCGCCGGGTTCGCGCTTTTGCAGGGGCCCCCAGACATCGAGACAGAACAGCGTTGCGGCGCTGTTGAGCAGGGAATTGAAGGAACTGAAAACCGCGCCGAGCAGCACCGCGAGAAAGAAGCCGCTGGCGTAGACCGGCAGCACGTCGCTGATCAGCCGGGGATAGGCGAGATCGATGGTGGCGAGCCCGGGCCCGTAGAGGTGGTAGGCGATCACACCGGGAATCATCATCAGGAAAGGCACCAGCACTTTGAAGAATCCCGAAAACAGCACACCCTTCTGGCCTTCGGCGAGATTGCGCGCGCCCAGGGTGCGCTGGATGACGTACTGATTGGTACACCAGTAGAACAGGTTGGCGAAGATCATGCCGGTGAACAGGGTGGCGAATGGCGTGGGATCGTCGGCCGCACCGATGGCGTTGAGCTTTTCGGTTTCGGTGCCGGCCAGTATCGCCAGGCCTTCGCCGATGCTCCCCGACCCCAGCTTCGCCAGCCCGAGCAGGGGAACCGCGAGCCCCACCATGAGCAGGCCGACGCCATTGATGGTGTCGGATACCGCGACCGCCTTGAGCCCGCCGAAGACGGCGTAGACCGAGCCGATCACGCCGATCAGGACGATGGTGAACACCAGCGCCGGAAACTGCCCGACGCCAAGCAATGCGGGCACGTCGAACAGTTGCAAAACCGCCAGCGAACCGGAATAGAGCACGCCGGGGATCGTGATCAGGCCATAGCCCACCATGAACAGGATCACCGTCATCCGCCGCACGTCTTCGTCGAAGCGGTCGCTGAGAAACTGGGGCAGGGTGGAGAAGGCGCCCGCCAGATAGCGCGGCAGGAAGAAGAAGGCCATGCACACCGTCGCCAGCGCCGCGGTCACTTCCCAGGCCATGCTGCTGAGATTGAAGCCATAGGCCGAGCCGTTGAGGCCGATGAGTTGTTCGGCGGAAAGATTGGTCAGCAGCAGCGAACCGGCGATGAACGCCGCGCCGAGGCCGCGCCCGGCAAGAAAATAGCCATCCCGGGTGCGGGTCTGGCCCCGGGTCTGGCGCCAGGAAATCCATGCCACCAGCGCCATGAACAAGGCGCAACTCGCCAGCGTGGCAAACAGATTGGAGGTGCTCAAATGCCGCCTCTCCCGGAAAAGATTCTGCGACCGCGCTTCGCTCCGCGCAGAATGACATCAGCAAAGAGTATTGCACATTGATCCTGGGCTGGCACAATTGGCGCTGGGATTTTGCGGGGTGGTACGGGAATGAAATTGCTGAGACTGTTGGGTTTGCCATTGTTGCTTGCGGCCTGTTCCGGCGTGGTGGAAATCGAATCCGCCAATCAGAACAGCCGCGTGGCCTATGTGGTGCTGCACGCCACCTCGGAGAATTTCGCCGAGTCGGTCAGGCTGTTGACTACGAGAACCGACCGTCCGGTCAGTTCACACTATCTGATCCCGGCGGAGAACGACCCCAGCTACAATCGCTCCCGGCTGCGGCTGCACCGGTTCGTCGACGAGAACCGCCGGGCCTGGCACGCGGGCCAGAGCTATTGGGCCGGGGAAACCGCGCTCAATGACCGCTCCATCGGCATCGAGATCGTCAATGAATTCGACTGCGTTGCGCCGCCGGACATCACCGTGGACGATGATCTCTCCTTGATGGAGTGCGAATTTCCGCCCTTTTCCGAAGCCCAGATCGAAATGACCATCGACCTGCTCCAAGGAATCCTGGAACGTTTCCCGGATATCAATCCCATCGACATCGTCGCCCACTCCGATATCGCCATCATGCGCCGCTCGGACCCGGGCCCGCTATTCCCCTGGGAGCGGCTCTACGAGTTGGGAATCGGCGCCTGGTATGACCGGGAAACCTTGGCGGAGTATCTGTCGCGCTTCACCCGGGAGCCGCCAGACATCCGGCTGCTTCAGACCGCCCTGCTGGCGCTTGGCTATCATCTGGAAATCACCGGCGAGCTTGACAACCAGACCCGCTTTGCCCTGCGCGCCATGCAGTTGCATTTCCGCCCGAGCGATTATTCCGGGGAAGCGGATCTGGAGTCCGCGGCAATCATCTGGAGCCTGCTGGAAAAGTACCGCCCAGGCGAATTGCCTTTGCCCGGGGAAATGTAGTATCAAGCAGCTATTGATTTCCGCTTTCGACACCAGCGCGAGGGGTATCCAGGCAGCACTTCCCGCGCTGGCGCATCCATCTTCAAGGAGGGCACATGCGACCCATCATCTTCCTGGCCGGCATGGTTTTACTTTCCGGGGCGATGGCCCAGGTATTGCCTGAGGAAATCAGCGTGGAAACCATGCCCGAGCATGGGCCGAACTGGTTCATCGCCAAGTCGGGCAGCGGCGCCCGCATCTTCAATGCCGAGAGCGGCGAGATGCTCGGCCTGCTTTCGCTTTCCAACCGCACGCCGGCGGTGGCTCCCTACCTGCCCCGGGGCGAGTTCTACGCCGCGGAGTCATACTATTCCCGTGCTGTCCACGGCGACCGCACCGATATCGTGGCGATCTACGACTACACCAATCTCAGCCCCGTGGCCGAGATCGAGATTCCCAACCACATGGCGCGCCTCGGGGTGCGCAATCACCTGGGTCTGCTCGGCAATGGCAGGCATCTGGCGGTGCTCAACATGAATCCGGGCTATTCGGTGTCGATCGTCGATGTGGTGGACCGGGAATTCGTCTATGAAATGTCCACTCCCGGCTGCGCCATCATCCTGCCCGTGGCGGAAAATGATTTTTTGCTGATCTGCGGCGACGGCACCTTGCAACTCAGCCAGCTCGACATCAGCGGCTTTGAGGAGAACCGGGTCCGCAGCGAAGTCTTTTTCAATGTTCGGGACGACGCGGTGTTCGACCGCACCGCCAGAACCGGCGACGGCTGGCTGCTGATCACCCATGCCGGGGTCGTCTTCGAAGTCGGCACCGATGACGATGAAATCCATATCAGCGAGGGCTGGAGCATCGTCGCCGGGGACGAATCCGGCTGGCGGCCCGGCGGGTTTGAGTTTCTCGACGTTCTTCGCGCCAATGGCCTGCTGTATGTGGCCATGCACGAAGGCCCGGTGGACACGCATCACCAGGCCGGCGACGAAATCTGGGTGATCGATCTCGCCAGCCGGCGCCGGGTGCATCGGCTGAAACTTGATGATCCCGCCGACCATCTGACGCTTACCCAGGAAGCTGCGCCGAAACTGATTGTCGGCACCCAATCCGGAAGCACCGAAATCTTCGACGCCCTTACTTTCCGCCACGAACGCACCATCGATGGCCCCGGCGTTTCCATGTACGAGGATTTCTAGTTCATGCTCGATCCCCTCGTCATCAAGCTGCTGTCCCTGGCCTTCGCCCTGCTGTTGGCGGGCGCGGCCTGGCACAAGTTCGCGGATCACCAGCGCTTTCGCGGGATTCTCGCCGCCTATGCGCTGCTGCCCGAATTGGCCGTGGCGCCTGTTGCCGCATTGATCGCGGCGCTGGAAGCCGCGTTGGCGGCGGCATGGGCGCTGGGCTGGAATCTGCCCGCCACCGCCATGGCGACGGCGGTGCTGCTGGCGGTGTACAGCAGCGCGATCGCCGTCAATCTGTCCCGCGGCCGGACGTATATCGACTGCGGCTGCGGCTTCGGCGCCAAGGGCGCGACGGGCAATAGCCAGCAATTGAGCAACCGCCTGCTGTGGCGCAATGCCCTGCTGATCGCCCTCGCCCTGACCGCCGCGCTGCCGCCCGCGGGGCGGGAACTGCTGCTGCTCGATTTCATCAGCCTGGCCGCGGCCTGCCTGGTGATGATTCTGCTCTACGCGGCCGCCGGGCAGTTGCTGCTCAATGCCCAGACCATCCGGTCCTGGCGCAAGCCGGGCGGAGGGAGCAGCCGGTCATGACCGAAGCGCTGTTCATCTCCAATGTCGTTTTGTGGGTGCTGGTGCTCGGACTCGCGCTGCTGGTGCTGGCGCTGGCCCGGCAGGTGGGAGTGCTCCACGAGCGGGTGGCGCCCGCCGGCGCCCTGCTTCCCACCAATGGCCCCAAGGTGGGTGAACTGACCTCGGCGCTGGAGCTTGCCGCCCTGGATGGCGGCACGGTCACCATTGGCGGCGAGCAATCCGGCCCGGGCGCCATGCTGGTGCTGTTCATTTCACCCACCTGCCCGGTCTGCAAGTCGCTTGTGCCCACCGCCAAATCCCTGGTGAAATCCGAGCGTGGCCGGCTCGGCCTGGTATTCGCCAGCGACGGCGCCGAGGACGACAAACAACTCGAACAGCACCGGGCCTATGTCAGGGACTTGGGCATCGACGGTTTCCCCTATGTCATTTCCCTGCAACTGGGAATGACATATCAGGTGAGCAAGCTGCCTTTCGCGCTGCTGATCGGCAATGACGGAATTCTCAAGAGCAAGGGGCTGGTGAATTCCCGGGAACACCTGGAAAGCCTGCTGGAATCGATGGATTCGGGAGTGGCCAGCATTCAGGAGTTCGTGGCGCGGGAAGCGCCGGACGAACCTCGGGACCAGGCGGAATACAAGCCTTCGGCGATGGAACAGACATCATGAACGCAAACCGGATTGTGGAGCGCGGCTGGTACTGGGTCGATGAACAGGCCCGGCGCGGCACGCTGGCGCTGGCGCGGCGACTTTCGCGCCGCAACTTTCTCTCCAGGCTGGGGCTGATGCTCACCGGCGCCGCGGCCTTGCCGCTGCTGCCGGTGGCCCGGGCCTTCGCCCAGGAAACCAGCCTGCGGGAAGTCGGCGACCCCCAGACCTGCGAGTACTGGCGCTATTGCGCACTGAGCGGACAATTATGCAGTTGCTGCGGCGGCAGCCACCGCACCTGCCCCCCGGGCGCCGAAGCCTCGCCGATCACCTGGGTGGGAACCTGCCGCAATCCGCTGGATGACCGGGAATATCTCATTTCCTACAACGACTGCTGCGGCAAATCCGCCTGCGGGCGCTGCGGCTGCCACAATACCGAGGGCGACAAGCCAGTGTACTTCAACAGCAACAGCAGCACGGTGCTGTGGTGTTTCGGCGTCGAGCACACCAGTTACCACTGCACGGTGGCCCTGGTTCTCGGCGAGTCCAGCCAGTAGCGCGTGACAGCAATGAGAGCCGTTTTCCTTTTCCTGCTGGTCTCCGCGCTGTCCGTTGCCAACTTGGCTTTCGGCGCAAGCCCGCGCACCAACTATCTGCTCTATTGCAGCGGCTGCCACCTGCCTTCGGGGGTTGGCAATCCGCCCAACGTTCCCACCCTGCACGATGAACTCGGCCGCATGATGGCCGTGGAGGAAATGCGGGCCTACCTGGTCCAGGTGCCGGGTTCGTCGCAAACCCCCCTCACCGATGCCGACCTCGCCGCCGTGGTGAACTGGATCCTCCAGGAATTCAATGCCGAAACCCTGCCCGAGGGATTCCGGCCTATCACCACCGGGGAAGTTTCCGCCGCCCGCCAGACCATCCTCGCCGACCCGCTCAAATACCGAATCCGCTACTGGAAGGACTACGAAGAGTAGTCCGTTCCGCCTTTCAATGTTTCCGTCTGCCGGCTTGCGATGTAGAGGTAGGCCGGCAGGGCGCAGCTCAGGCCGATGAGCAGGTTGATCAGGATGAAGGGCCATGGGGCAGGCCCGGCGGGACGCCGGGAAAACATGTAAATCCAGAAAACCAGGGAAGAAATCAGCAGGTCGGCGGTGAAACCCGTCACCACATTGTTTGCCGTGGCAGCCGCGAGAAACCCTCCGATATCCAGGGGATTCTCCACCATGAATCCCGCCAGATAGTACCAGGGCAATACCGCGCCGATGATTGCCAATGCAAGCCAGACATTTCTGAGGTTCATTTTCCACCTCCGCTCCACACCACAGGAATTTTCAGTGTAGCAAACCGGGCCTCATACCGTGGCTCCCCAATGAGATCCTGCGACTACGCGCAGGATGACAGGGAAATCTCGCAAAGGCAGGATTTTATCCCGCACGTAACATTTTAGTACTCTTGGGCCAGGCAATCGCCTAAATTGTCACGAACGGGATATTTTCCTTGATTTGCAATCATTCAGTTGCTATTTTTTACCGCACGGTAAAAACCGGGTGCTGGACATGGCCAAAAATGAAATTGCCTGCGGACAAATACGCACAACCGCAGAACTCGGCGGGCTGGTGCGCGCCTACCGCAAGAACAAGGGACTGACTTTGGAGGCCGTATCCGGGCTTGGCAACCTGAGCACAAGATTCCTGTCCGAATTCGAACGCGGCAAGGAAACCGCCGAAATCGGCAAAATCCTGAAAGCCCTGAAAACCCTGGGCCTGGAAATTTCCCTGCAACCAAGGGGACCTCAAGCGCCGTCCTTGCGTAGCCTCCCCGCAACGAAAACCGGGACGGAAAAATCATGACCGACTCAGATTGGCTCAATGTCTGGTATGAAAACCGCCTCGTGGGAAACTTGTGGCGGAATCCCGCGGGAGCCATTGGATTTCGCTATGAGACGGGCTGGATAGAATCCGGCGGTTTCCCGATATCCTGCTCGCTGCCGCTTGCGCTGGACGATATCTCAAGCGCCGATAACCTGGCCCATCGATACTTTGCGAATCTGCTGCCGGAAGGAGGAGTTCGGGAACAGCTCGTTCGTGATTTGAAAATTCCCAATACCGAGTTTGACCTGTTGCGCGCCATCGGCGGGGAGTGCGCCGGCGCGCTTACGGTACTGCCAGCGGAACGCACACCATCGAATGATGGAAGCTACACCGTGCTGGGGGAAGGGGTAATGTCCCGATTGATAGCGCGGCATGGCCGGATCCTGTCGAATGTACCGAATCAGGCGCATCCGCGCCTCTCATTGGCCGGGGCGCAGAATAAATGTCCCGTACTTCTCCGGGATGGCGAGTACCTTCTCCCGGAAGAAAGCGCTCCAACGAGCCATATCCTCAAATTTGAAGTGCGGGACTACCGGCATGTGCCAGCCTATGAAACATTCACCACGCGACTGGCGCAACAAATTGGCCTGCCGGTTGTTGTCATCGATCTGGAATCCATTGGCAAGCGCTTTTTTACGCGAAGCGAGCGTTATGACCGGGTCCGGGATAACGCCCACGGGCTGAAGCGCCTGCACCAGGAGGACTTCTGCCAGGCCCTGGGCTATGGGCACGAAAGGAAGTATCAGGAAGACGGCGGCCCGGCCTTTTCGCAATGTCTTGCGCTGCTTCGGGAAGTATCTTCGGATCCGGCCATCGATGTCGGGAATCTCTTGCGCTGGCAGATCTTCAATGTGCTGGCGGGCAATTCGGACGGACACGCCAAAAACCTTTCGCTGCTGTACTTGCCGGGCCGCGGAACCCGCCTTGCGCCCTTCTACGACCTGATTTGCACGGTGTTTTCGTCAAAAAGCCGGTTGGCCCATTACGCCAGACATTCGCTGTTATCCGCGTGGTGCGGGTTTGCGATTTGCACCGGGGCCGTGGCGCAAGATCAGGGAGAGCGGTGGATCAGCCTGTTCAACGGCAGCAACCTCGATGGCTGGACGCCGAAATTTACCGGCTTCCCCGCCGGAGAGAATCATCTGGATACCTTTCGTGTCGATGACGGCTTGCTGACTGTCTCCTACGACAACTGGACCGGTTTCAACAACGAATTCGGCCATCTGTTCCATGAGCAATCCTTTTCCCACTACCTGCTGCGGGTGGAATATCGTTTCGTTGGCGAGCAGGTCGTCAACGGCCCCGCCTGGGCCTTCCGCAACAATGGCATGATGCTGCACAGCCAGACGCCCGAATCGATGACAATCGATCAGGAGTTCCCGGCTTCCATCGAAGTGCAACTGCTAGGCGGCAATGGAAGCGATGAGCGCAGCACCGCCAATATCTGCACGCCGGGAACGCATTTCCGCCTGGAAAGCGAACTGATCATCCAGCATTGCACCAATTCCAGTTCGGCCACTTTCCATGGCGACCAATGGGTCACCCTGGAAGTCGAAGTCCGCGGCGACGAACTGATCCGCCACACCGTAAATGACGAAGTCGTATTCGAATACTCCGGAACCCAACTCGACGAATCCGACCCCGACGCACGCCGCCTGCTCGACTCCGGCGCGCCGCTGGAACTAAGCAAGGGTCAGATAGCCATCCAGGCCGAAAGCCACCCCACCCAGTTCAGGCGGATAGAGGTTTTGCCCCTGTAGGGGTGTCAGACTATCCCCTCCGCCAGCAGGTCGGCGGCGTGGTTGGCGGCTCTGGCGCTGAAGGCCATGTAGGTCAGGGACGGGTTCTGGCAGGCGGCTGAGACCATGAAGGCGCCGTCGGTGATGAAGAGGTTGGGCACGTCGTGGGCCTGGCACCAGCCATTGAGCACCGAGCTTTCCGGGTCGCGGCCCATGCGGGCGCTGCCCATTTCATGGATGCGGTTGCCCGGGTTGGTCAGGTTCACCGGAGACGATGTGATTTCCTCGCAACCCGCGGCTTCGAGCATGGCGATGGCGTCCTTGCGGGCTTCTTCGAGCATGATTTCCTCGTTGCGGCTGTAGCGCACCTCGAATACCGGCAGCGGATTGCCCCAGCGGTCGGCCCTTGTGGGGTGCAGCGTCACCCGGTTGTCGGGATTCGGCAGTTGCTCGCCGAATGCGCCGATGGAGATTCGCCAGGGGCCGGGCCGGCGGTGGGATTCCTTGAATTCCCTGCCGATGCCGGGAATCTGACCATTGGCGTGGCCGAGCGGGCTTGCGCCGCCCTGGTAGCCGAAGCCCCGGGTGAAGGGTTTGTCGTTTTCGGTGATGTTGGCGTAGCGTGGAATATAGATTCCGCCGCTGGGCCGGCGACCGAAGACCTTGCGGTCGTCAAAGCCATGCATGATGCCGGCGGCGCCGGCGCCGCTGACGTGGTCCATGAGATTGCGCCCCACCTGGTCCGAACGGTTGGCAAGCCCTTGGGGGAAGCTTTCCGATTGCGATTGCAGGAGGATCAGCGCCGAGGCGATGGCGGAGGCATTGAGGAATACGATCCGGCTGGTGTAGGTCCGGGCTTCACTGGTTTCGGCGTCGATCACCCGCACCCCGCTGACGCGGTTGGACTCCGGGTCGTATTCCAGCGATTGCACAATGGCGTTGTGCGCCATGGTCAGATTGCCGGTGCGCTCGGCTGCGGGCAGGGTGGCGTTGAGCGAAGAAAAATAGGCCCGGAAACTGCAGCCGTGATGGCAGCGGTTGCGGAACTGGCAATTGGAGCGGCCGAGCGAGCGCTGCTCTTCGGTGGCGTCGGTGAGATGGGCAACCCGCGCGGGAATGACATTGCGGCCGGGAAAGCTGGCCTCGACGCGCTGCTTGAAAGCCTTCTCCACCGCGGTCAATTCAAATGGCGGCTGGAATACGCTGTCCGGCAAATGGCTCAGGCCTTCCTCGCTGCCGGCGATGCCGACAAAAGTCTCGACTTTCTCATACCAGGGAACGATGTCCTCGTATCGCACGGGCCAGTCGATCGCCACGCCCTCGCGTTGGTTTTCCTCGAAATCCCGGGGGCCGAGACGGTAGGTTTGCCGGCTCCACATGATCGAGCGGCCCGCGGTATGGTAGCCCCGCAGCCATTCGTAGCGGGTGCCTTCGGCCTCCACATAGTCGTGTACATCATCCCTGACCCAAAAATCCTTGTTGGATTCCTTGAGGGCATAGGGGACGCCGGGATACTGGCGAAAATAGCGCTGGCTGATCTCATCCTGCGAAACATTGTCGAAATTGGGGCTTTCCCAGGGTGCGAGATTGTCGCTGTAGTCGCGCTCCGGAACGATTTCCGGGCCCCGCTCGAGCACGAGCACCCGCAGACCCCGTTCGCACAATTCCTTGGCGGACATGCCGCCGCTCATGCCCGAGCCCACCACAATCGCGTCGAACTGTGCCGCTTCCGCCATGGTCAGGCTCCTTGCCGGTCGCTGACCAGCACGTCCGGGTCCCAGCGGCCGGGAACCGCGACCCATTGCAATTCCTCCCGCGCCCCGCCTTCGGTGGCGAAATAGGAACGGGTGACGTAGCCCTTGAAAGTGCGATAGCCGCCGAGTTCACCGGCGGCTTCCGCGAATGCGGCGCGGTCGAGTTCGGCGAGGAGGCTTTCGGCTTGCGCGTCGTCAAGGGCGGGAAAACTGCCGTTGGCCGACAAGCGGCGCTCAATCTCCCCCAGCGCCCGGCGGTGCGCGCCCCGGGTTTCCTCGCTGGCCCAATCCGCCATCAGGCCGTCGATATAGCCCGCCACGTTCACATCGATGGCGCCGGGGGTTTCCGTGCGGGGAATGATCAGTTCGGACAACCGCGCCATCAGTTCCATTTCCTCCGCAGTGTGGAATCTGCCGGGCTCACCTGTGGCAGTGGCCACCACTACCGGCGCATCGCCGCAGGCGGCGAGGGCGGACACGCCGCCCACCGAGACGATCAGTTCGCGCAGGAAATCGCGCCGGGTTTTCATGGGCAATTCTCCAGAGTCAGAATTCCAGTTCGCGCAAATGCCCGATGCTGTTGGCCACCGACGCCAGGCCGTCGCCGGGATTGTCGTGTTCCACGAAATAGTGCCGGAAGCCGGCGTTTTCCACCTGGGCGAAAATGCCGGCGAAATCAATCTCGCCGCTGCCCACATCAGCCATGGCGCCATCTGCGGTGCGATCTTTCACGTGCAACATGCTGAAACGGCCGGGATGGGCCGAGAACCAGACCTGCGGGTCGTGGCCGGCATGAATGATCCAGAACAGGTCGAGTTCCATATCGACAAGTTCCGGGTCGGTTTCTTCCAGCAGGATTTCGTAGGGAATGCGCCCGTCGATGGCCTCGAACTCGAAATCGTGATTGTGATAGCCCATCTTCAGGCCGGCTTCGCGGCATTGCTCGCCGGCGCTATTGAGGGTTTCGGCGTGGCGGCGGTAGTCGTCGAGGCTGCGCTCGTTGCCGGGAAGGCTCGGTACGACGAGAAAGCGTTGGCCCACCTCCGCCGCGAACTCGATTTCCCGCGCCAGGTTCTCGCGAATCGCGTTTAACTGGATG
>JAJDSZ010000005.1 GCA_022827425.1 Pseudomonadales bacterium
CACGGCGACATCGTTCAGGACGATATTGGCGCAATTGCGGCCGTCGACCATGATCGTGCGTGTAATCTCAAGGCCGGGAGCGGCGGCATCGACCAGGAACAGGCCGAGGCCGCCGTCGCCTACGATGCGCGAGGCAACGACAATCCGGTCCGCGACATGCCCGTCGAGTACGAAAGTCTTGCCGCCGCTGAGTGCGAATCCGCCGTCTCGTGGCGTAGCGGTAGTTTGGATGCGCGCCGGGTCGTGCACGATATGCTCGTCCAGGGCAAAAGCCAGCAGCAATTCACCGGCGACGATCCGCGGCAGCAACTCCGCCTTCTGCGCTTCGTTGCCCGTTTCCAGGATCGCATTCGCTCCCAGCAAAACCGTGGCGACAAGCGGCGAATCCGCCAGCGTACGGCCCGTCTCCTCCAGCACGAGGCCAAGACCGGTATGACCGAATCCATAGCCGCCACAAGCTTCCGGGATGGCCATGCCGGTCCAGCCGAGTTCGACCATCTGCCGCCACAAATCGCGGTCGAAGCCATCGGGATTCCGGCTGTCGCGCAATTTGCGATGCAGGGAAAGCGGCGCCCGCTCGCTGCAGAATCCGCGAGCCGATTCGCGCAGCAGTTCCTGTTCTTCGTTCAGCAGCAATGAGTCGGCCATAGGATCAGGAACTAGCGTTTCCCGCGCAGAATGCCGGTCAGGTCGGGCAGGTCGAGCACCCGCCGGGCAATCACGTTGAGCTGGATTTCGGCGGTGCCGCCTTCAATGGAATTGGCCTTCGACCGCAGCCATTCCCGCGCCAGCGAGAGTTCTTCCGCGTCGAAACCTTCGCCTTCCCAGCCCAGCGCCCGGTTACCGGCGGCTTCGAGCAGCAATTCGCAGCGGCGCTTGTTCAACTCGCAGCCGTAATACTTGAGCATCGAGGAAATGTGGTTCGGCCCGCCTCCCTCTGACTCCTCGGCGCTGCGCCGCGATGTCAGCGCGAACGCTTCGGAGTCGATCCTGAATTGGGCGATGCGATCGCGCAGCACCGGATCGGAAAGTTTGTCCGTATCGCCCCGGTAGCGCATGGCGATGCTTTCCACGGTGGTTTCCGAAGCGCCGCCGCCCTCGGCCTGGCCGCCGGCAAGGCCGAAACCGGAAATCATCGTGCGCTCGTGTTGCAGCAGGCGCTTGGCGATGGACCAGCCGTCGTTGAGACGGCCGACTATATTGCCGACGGGAGCTTTCACATCGTCGAAAAAAGTCTCGCAAAACGGCGAAGAGCCGCTGATGAGCTTGATTGGTTTGGTGCTGACGCCTTCGCTGGCCATGTCGAAGAGAATGAAACTGATACCCTGGTGCTTGGGGGCTTCGAAATCGGTGCGCACCAGGCAGAAGATCCAGTCGGCCTTGTCGGCGTATGACGTCCAGATCTTGGAACCGTTGATGACGTAGTGATCGCCATGGAGTTCGGCGCGCGTGTTGAGGCTGGCCAGGTCGGAGCCCGAACCGGGTTCGGAATAACCCTGGCACCAGCGGATTTCGCCGCGGACGACCTTCGGCAGATGCTCAAGTCTTTGTTCGTGAGAGCCGTATTCGAGCAGTACCGGGCCGAGCATGCTGATGCCGAAACTCGTCAATGCGGGACGCGCATGGATGCGCGCGAGTTCCTCGGCGAGAACTTCCGCCCGGGCAGAATCCAGCCCGCCGCCGCCGTATTCCGCCGGCCATTGCGGGCAGGTCCAGCCTTTCGCGGCCATTCGCTCCAGCCAGAGCTTGCTGTCGGGATTCGCGTATTCGGCATCGCGGCCGCCCCAGACCACCTCTTCCGGCGGCATCGGTGTGCGCATCGAAGCCGGACAGTTTTCTTCCAGCCAGTCCCGCGTTTCCGCCCGAAATTGTTCGAGTGCGCCGCTCATGCCGGTTCCGTGACGAGAACTTGTCGGCCCTCCACCTTGCCGGCTTTCAGGTCCGCCAACGCCGCGCTCACTTCCGACAAGGGCCGCTCAGTGATGCGGATTGGATCGATTTTGCCGGCACGCACGAGTTCCATCAATTCGGAGAAGTCCTGCAAGCTGCCGACATAGCTGCCCTGGATGATGCGGGCGTTCATGGGCAGGAAGGGGATGGGCATGTTCAGGGCGCCGCCATACAGGCCGACCACCACGAGCGCGCCGCCCTTGCGCAGACAGCCGAGGCCGAAATTGACGGTCGCTTCGTTGCCGACGAAATCGAGTGCGGCAAACGCGCCGCCGGTCGCCTTGCGGATTTCCTTCGCCGCCCGGGGTTCGCCGGAATTCCAGGTTCGGCTTACGCCCAGGTCCCGGGCTGCCTGCAACTTCGCGTCGTCGATATCGACCACGATGGGATCGATCCCCACGGACGAGCGGGCGATCTGGATCGCCATCATGCCGACGCCGCCGGCACCGATGATGACTACTTCATCGCCGGAACGGGTTTCTCCAATTCTCTTCAAGGCGCCGAACGCGGTCAGGCCGGAACAGGCATAAGTCGCGGCCAGCGAACCCGGAACGCCGCCGCAGTCGAACAGATAACGCGGATGCGGCGCGAGCACATGATCGGCGAAGCCGCCGGGAGCGACGATACCGAGCGCGCGGCCCGGCGTGCAAAGCTGTTCCTCGCCGCGCGCGCAGGTCGGACATTCGCCGCAACCGATCCACGGAAACAGCACGCGGCGGTCGCCGATGGCAACGCCTTCGGCTTTGGGGCCAACGGCAACCACTTCACCATAGATTTCATGACCCAGCACCTGTCCCTGCCGGCCCACTTCGAGTTGCTTGCCATGGCCGAGTTCGAATACGCCTTCGTGCAGATGAATATCGGAATGACAAACGCCGCAGGCAAGCGTCTTCAGAAGTACTTCCGAGCCTTGCGGCTCGGGCGTCTCGACGGACACTTCCGCCAACGGTGCGCCCGGTGTCGTAGTCTGATACGAAATCATTATCGCGATCTCATTCGATTTCCCAGTTTCGAGCGGGCGAGGCATGCCTCGCCCCTACATCTGCCCCCAAGACCGAACCCCGCGCAGGGGCAAGGCATGCCTCGCCCCCATATTTGCCCCCAAGACCGAACCCCGCGCAGGGGCAAGGCATGCCTCACCCCCATATCTGCCCCCAAGACCGAACCCCGCGTAGGGGCAAGGCATGCCTCGCCCCTACATCTGCCCCCAAGACCGAACTTCGCGTAGGGGCGAGGCATGCCTCACCCCCATAGCCCCCAAGACTGAACTTCGCGTAGGGGCGAGGCATGCCTCGCCCGCCGTTCAGGCTTGCTGCTTGTCCCGGGCGGCGAAGCTGCCGCCGCTTTCGGCGAGTTCGCACAGCAGCTTAGCGGGCTGCCAGTTCTTTTCGCCGTGCTGATTCTGGAATTCCAGGATCTTCTCGTATACGTTTTTCAGTCCCACCTGATCGGCGTAGAACATCGGGCCGCCCTTGGCGACCGGGAAGGCGTAGCCGTAGACGTAGACGATGTCGATATCGGATGCGCGCTGGGCGATTCCCTCTTCGAGAATCTTCGCGCCTTCGTTGACCAGCGGATACATGCACCGGGCAATGATTTCCTCCTCGCTGATTTCGCGTTGCCCGATGCCGAATTTTTCGGCTTCCTCGCGGATCATGGCTTCGACTTCGGGGTCGGAGATTCGCGCCCTGGTCTCGCTGTCGTATTTGTAATAGCCGGCGCCGGACTTCTGGCCGAGGCGGCCCGATTCCACCAGCCGCGTGCTGACGGCATACGGGCGCGGGTCGTCGCCTTCGGTGTTGCGTGACTGCCGCGCCTTGTAGCCGACGTCGAGACCGGCCAGATCGCCCATGGCGACCGGCCCCATGGCCATGCCGAATTTCTCCAGCGTCGAATCGACCTGCTGCGGCGTGCAACCTTCGAGCAAGAGCAATTGCGCCTCGCGGCCATAGCCGGTGAGCATGCGATTGCCGATGAATCCGTAGCAGACGCCCGACAAGGCGCAGACCTTGCCGATGCGCTTGCCCAGGCCCATGGTCGTGGCAAGCACATCGTCCGCGGTTTTCTCGCCGCGCACGACTTCGAGCAGCCGCATGACGTTGGCGGGGCTGAAGAAATGCGTGCCGACCACATCCTGCGGTCTGGAAGTTGCGGCGGCGATGGCGTCCACGTCCTGGTAGGAAGTGTTGGTGGCGAGAATCGCGCCGGCTTTGCAGGTCTCGTCGAGTTTGGCGAAGATTTCCTTTTTCAGATCGAGATTTTCGAATACCGCCTCGATCACGATGTCGGCTCCAGCGATGTCCGCGTAATCCGTCGTGCCCGTGATCAGCGTCATGCGCTGTTTCACGTCGGATTCCCTGAGCTTGCCGCGCTTGACCGTGATCCCGTAGTTCTTGCGAATGATCTTGAGCCCGCGATCAAGCGCCTCGTCGTTGACTTCAAGCAGCGTCACCGGAATGCCGACGTTGGCGAAGCACATGGCGATGCCGCCGCCCATGGTGCCGCCGCCGACGATCGCCGCCTGTTTGATCTCCCGCACCGGGGTCTCGCGCGGCAGGCCCTTGATCTTGGCCGCGAGTCGTTCGGAGAAGAAGATATGGCGCATGGCGGCCGATTCGGTCGAGGTGACGAGTTCGCGGAACAATTCCCGCTCGCGTTCCAGCGCCTTGTCGAAAGGCAGATTGACCGCCGCCTCCAGGCAACTGACGATGCGGTCCGGCGCGATCTGGCCGCGGGCGCGGGCATTGGCCCGTTTCCGCGCCTGTTCGAAGAAGCCCGGCTCGATGGTGGCCGGATCGATGTTGATGTCGCGGATCCGCTTGAGCGGCGCGCCGGAATCGATCAGGTCCCGGGCGTAGCCGATGGCGCCTTCGAGCAGGTCGCCTTCGATGATTTCGTTGACCAGGCCCATATCATGGGCCTTCTTCGCCGGGACCGGGTTACCCGAAACGATGATGTCGAGCGCGGCCTTGACTCCGGCCACCCGGGGCAGCCGCTGGGTGCCTCCGGCGCCGGGAAGCAATCCCAGTTTGACCTCGGGCAGGCCGACTTTCGCGCTGGCGATCGCGCAGCGGTAATGACAGGCCAGCGCAACCTCGAAACCGCCGCCGAGGGCGGTGCCGTGAATCGCGGCGATAACGGGTATGCTCGAGTTTTCCAGTGCGCTGAGGACTTCAGGCAGGCCGGGTTCCATTGGCGGCTTGCCGAATTCGGTGATGTCGGCGCCGGCGATGAAGGTTCTTCCCTCGCAGCACAGCACGACGGCTTCGGATTTGTCTTTCTGCGCCTTCCTGATTGCGTCCAGAATGCCTTCGCGCACTCGCTGCGCGAGGGCGTTCACCGGCGGATTGTTGACGCTGATGACGCCGATCTTGCCCTGTCTCGAATAACTGACTGCCTGTGACATATTGACTCCCGTGAATCTGTGACCGGCTACGGCAAGGTTCTGCTGAAGTGTCTGGAGAAGTAGATGAATCTTGCGCCGGACGGCTAAGGCGGGCGCCATAATAGCATAGCGGACGGAGTGATAAACCCCGCCGGGCCGAGCGCCGGGCCGAGCGCTGCAAAAGCCCTTTGGGCTGTGGTAACTTGGCGCGTTTTGCACAGGCAGGACCGACATGATCAGAGACCAGGAAACCCTGAACCAGTTGCTCGCACTGATCGAGCGATTCGTCCGCGAACGGCTGGTCCCGGCGGAAAACCGCCTGGCGGACGAGGAAAGCGTGCCAGAGGGAATCGTGCGCGAAATGAAGGACCTCGGCCTCTTCGGACTGACCATTCCGGAAGAATACGGCGGCCTCGGCCTGACCATGGAAGAGGAAATCCTCGTTGCCATCGAACTCGGCAGAACCTCGCCGGCCTTCCGTTCGCTGGTCGGCACCAACAACGGCATCGGTTCGGCCGCGATCGTGTTCAACGGTTCCGAGGCGCAGAAACGCAAGTACCTGCCGAAATACGCCAGCGGCGAATGGGTAAGCTGCTTCTGTCTCACCGAACCCGAGGCAGGCTCGGACGCGGCCTCGCTACGGACCACGGCGGTTCGCGACGGCGACCACTACGTACTCAATGGCTCCAAGCGCTTCATCACCAATGCGCCGGTCGCCCATACCTTCAATGTCATGGCGCGAACCGACCCGTCGAACAAGGGCGCCCGGGGCATTTCCTCGTTCATCGTCGAAAGTGGCACGCCGGGAATCACGCTCGGGTCGGTCGACAAGAAGATGGGCCAGGCGGGTTCGCTCACTTGTGACGTGATATTCGAAGACTGCCGGGTGCCGGCGGAAAACCTCATCGGCGAGGAAGGCGAAGGATTCGTCACCGCGATGAAGGTGCTCGACCGCGGAAGACTGCATATTTCCGGCGTCGCCGTCGGCCTGGCCGAACGTCTGATCGCCGACGCGCTGGATTACGCCATGCAGCGCAAGCAGTTCGGCAAGCCGATCGCCGAGCAGCAACTCGTGCAGGCGATGCTCGCCGATTCCCGCACCGAAGCCTGGGCCGCGCGCTGCATGGCGCTGGAAACCGCACGCAAGCGTGACGCCGACGAGAACGTCACGCTGGAGTCCGCCGCCTGCAAATTGTTCTGTACCGAGATGGTGGGCCGTGTCGCCGACCGCGCCGTGCAGATTCACGGCGGCTCGGGCTACATGTCCGAGTTCGCGGTCGAACGCTTCTACCGCGACGTCAGATTGTTGCGCCTCTACGAAGGCACCAGCCAGATCCTGCAACTCGTCGTTGCCCGCAATATGATCAGGAACGCCTGAGTTACAGGTTGCCGCCGCCTCGAAATCGGGCTCTGGATTTACGCCATCGGCTGCACTTTTTGACAATCCGGCATCAGCCTGTTATACACATGACTATACACCAAGACAGGTGCAAGCCGATGCGTACCAATATTGAACTTGACCAGAAACTTGTGCGGGAAGCGCAGCGATTGAGCCGGATCAAGACTAAAAAGGCTTTGGTCCACCAGGCTTTGCTGGAATTCGTGGCAAACCGAAAGCGACTGGACCTGAGGGATCTCAAGGGCAGTTATCTGATAGATGAAGATTACGACTACAAGGTCTTGCGGCAAGCCGGCGGCTGAACCATATGCATCTGGTGGATACCTCAATCTGGGTTGAGTACATTCGCGACAGTGACGGCGCCCACGTGAGTTTTCTCCATGAACTCCTTTCAACCCCGTTAGCCGTCGTGATTACGCCGCTGGTCTATATGGAGATTCTCCAAGGCGCCCGGGACGTAAAGACATACAGGCAGCTGGAGAAATATTTTTCAGGACAACAGTTTGTAAACTTCGCGCGACCGGCGGCAAGTCATGCCGCCGCCGCACGCATCTATCTCGATTGCAGGCAGAAAGGAGTGACCGTTCGCTCAAGTGTCGATTGCCTGATCGCACAGTGCGCGATCGAACACGATCTGACTCTTTTCCACCATGACCGGCACTTCCAGCGCGTTTCCGGGGTCGTGCCCGCGCTTCGGGAGAAGAGTTTTCTAAACTGAACCAGTTTTCGAGTTGCGGTCTTTGCGCTGGATTTGGAAGTCGATTGCCGTGTGGATACAATCGACTTGCCATTCATGTCGGGACTCGGGAGAGCAAGCTGATGTATAACAAGATTCTGGTAGCCATAGACCTCTCCGACGATTCACACAAAGTGATCACTACCGCGGTCCGGCTGGCCGAGGATCCGGCCAAACTGCATCTCGTACATGTGGTCGAACCCGTAGCGGCGGCTTATAGCATGGATTTGTACGCGGTCAATATCAACGAATTGCACGAGGAAGCCATAGCCTTTGCCGCCGAGCGCCTGAAGGCCATCGCCAGAGAGGAAGGCTTGCGGGAAGACCAGATTCATACCCTGCCCGGTTCTCCCGCCGCGGAAGTGCCCAACCTAGCGATGGAAATGGAAGCCGATGCCATCGTCATCGGCAGCCACGGCCACTCGGGCTGGAAGGCGCTGATCGGCTCTACGGCAATGAAACTACTGCATCACGCCAGATGCGACGTGCTAACCGTGCATGTCTGTTGCGACTGAGCAGCCGATTGCGGCTGGTTTCATGCGATCAGCGCTAGTCGGAATCCCAGGCGCCAGAACTCGTGAGCAGGAGAATCGAGGCAATTCGTCGGGCGGTGTCGCGGAAGTGTTCCACTTCCTCAAGTAAGAGTCCGCGGCCCAGTACGGCGCTTTCCCTGTAGGAAAGCCATTTCTTGAGTACCTGATAGCCGCCGAGCCGGTAGTTCCAGACAGCTTCGGGAATGTTACGCCAAAACGCTTCGCCATTGAGGTAAACATCAAAGGTCTTGCCGCCCAGCACAGAGAGCGCATCTCCCATTGCCGTACGTTCCTCGGCGGAAAATCCGCGCTCGACGACGGAACCCTTGCCCGCCATTACCGCACCGCCCGCCCCAAAATGGCCCCAACCGGCGGTTACGGCCAAATCGGCTTCCTGCATATTGCCCCCTCCAATCTTAGCGGGCACAGCGATAGCTCCAATTTGCGGATACAGAGGCGGCCGCGTTGTACCGGTAACGGGCACATCCGAATCGAGCAGCGCGGCGAGTTCACGACCGTGCGCCGCTGACCGAGAGAGTTTTTCCGCCGCCCCGTCAACCTCGCCATCCGGCCATCCCGGTAACGGGATACGCGGCCATTCCATGTGCAACGCTCCGGCATTTGCTTCCCGGTAGTCGGGGTCGTGCAGAACGGCAAGAACATGGTAGAAAAGTTCTTCGACACCCAGGCCAAGGCGATCAAGATAATTCTGGACAGACTTTTCCCCCTTGTACTTGGCCTGCCTCACGTTCGTCTTCGATTTACCGTCTTCGCTAAGCCACGCCGGAAACATCAAGGCAGTCCGTTCAATCATGTGAAGACAACCCATGTGTCCGGTAATGCAGGCCTGTGGTTCGTTCGCTCCTTTTCTCAGATGCTGCGCGGCTGAGAGCCAGATGTTCCCCTCAAATACATGTGGCCGGTAGTCGGTGCGCTTCTCATCAAGCAATTTCGTGTCTTTCTCCCAATAAAGCCAGCGCGTGTCGAAAGGCCTGTAAGCGAAGCGGATAAAACCACTATCATTTGGCCCACCGCGCTTCAATAGAGTGTTTCGCACCGAGCAAGCATCGAACCGCTTAGTTGACTTCATTATTGCCCCTGGATAGCGCCGGGCAATATCATCGTGGCTCAAACGAGTGTCAAAATAGTCTTCTATGCGCGCCCGCAGTCGCCCAAGGTCGGTATCGACAAGAAATCCATCTCGGCTAGTCTTGACGCCGGGAAACGATTCCTGAAACAGATCGGGCAGTGCCGGCCAATTGAACCAGTCTTCGCTCACTGCCATCGGCTTGAATGGTAGGCCGAGCTCTAAACTGGGCTGCAATTTCACGTAGTCTGAGTCGATGTGGGATGTCTCAAGACTATCCAACATTGCCTTTCGCCTGTCTTCAGCCCTCGCTTCGTGAAAATCTCGATAAAAGACATTTCCACCCGCAACGGAATTGGTCTGTTTAGTAAGAAGGGCTATGCTTGTGCCTACCCTGATGCCCGGAGACTGGCCACGAATCGAGAAGACCGTCTCGCTGGATCTTCCGTCCGGCGCATATTCCGAAATTATGCGATCACCGTGCAGATTATCAATTCGCACCGAGTCGAACGCTTCCAGAAAACGCTCCCTCATCCCGGTGAACGAAGGCCCATCGAGCCATCGGTAATTGGAAATGAAGCACACAACGCCTTGGCCCGATTTCTCGGCAATGCGCCGTTCCGCCATGCGAAAGAAGCGAACATAGGGTTCATTCAGCCCGTGGCCCTCGGGACTGCGTACGCGCCTCGTAGAACGGTACGCGTCTGATAACTCTCGTTCCTCTTCCATAGCCATGCCCGCAAATCCGTCGTACGGTGGATTTCCGAGAACGACGAGGATCGGCGTATCCTGCTTTACCCGCTCCGCACGGTCACGCTCCTCCTCGAGTTCCGGGAAAGGCAGCGGCTTAGTTTTGCGCGGCGCCCATCCCGTCAACGCATTGGTCAGGTACACGCCAGCTCGTTCGCTGCCATCCTCGGCGAGCGGCGCGTCCAGATCCTGCATCGTTAGACCCACTTGCAAATGGGCGACAACGAAAGGTGCCGGCATAATCTCGAAACCAAACACCCGCTTCGTCGCAGCTTGCTTAATCCGGATGCCGGTCAGCGCGCCATGACCTTGCTCGTCAAGATTGGCCGCGATGCGGCGCAGCACTTCGGCGATATAGGCCCCGGTACCGCAACACGGATCGAGGACGTACACATTCTCCGCCGCCAGACCGTCGGCTATGCCCAAATCGTCCTTCAGTGCCCCGTCAACTCGAGCGACCATGTAGCGAACCACTTCCGCGGGCGTGTACCAGACTCCAAATTTTTTTCGGCTGTCGGGATCAAACGCTTCCAGGAACGGTTCGTAGAAATATGGAACCGCCTCGCCTTCGTTGAAGCGGGAAAAGAAAGCAGAGCGGTCCACTCGGTCGAGCGCGGCGGCGGTCCAGTCCAGCACCTCGACAAGACCCAAAGGCTGCAGGCTGCCTGGCTTCGACAAATGCGAAAACAATCCCTCTAGCACTGGCACCTGCAGATGCCAAACCGCAGCTCTCCAATCGAAGCGCACCGCAGTTGGCGGCGAATGCCGCGCCCACAAGACCCAAGCGGAAAAGATACCGTAGAACAACGTTTGCACTAGGGTCGAATGGAAGAAATGCGTTCCCTCCGTTTCCTCGAAGCGTACGCCAAGCGCTTCTTCGAGTGCGGCGCGCACCGTCGCCAGTGCGGGAGATTCGCCTGCTGCCTCGACTCTCGCTAGCCCGTCGCGCGCATACGACGCGAGCAGCCACGCCAGATCCTTGGGTTCGGCAAGCGCTGCTCGGTGCGAGAGCGCGCGAGCAAGATATTCTCCGAAACTTGCCGCTGATTCTCGGGCAAAGACGCGAGGGCTATCGATTTTCTGCCAAAACTCTTCCTCGCTCTCCGCCAGCCGGAAAGTTTCGAGCTTGGCCGGGTTTCCTGCGGAATCTACACCCACGAGTACGAAATCGCGCGTGTTCGTGACCAGTACCAATCCGTACCGGTTCCAATAGCGGGTAACTTGATCGCCTTTGGCGGTGAGCCATGCACTGTCGCCGGCGCTCTTCACTTCCACCACGCCGCATTCCGGCCTCTGTCCTTCGCGCGGGCGGCCCTTCTGCACTTGCTTGGCCGAATACAGTCCAAAGTCGGGATGCCCCGCACCACGGTTCGCCAGGTTGCTCACCGGGTAGACCTTGGGCTTAAGCGATCCGCCGACGGCGCCGAACAGTGCGTTCAGCGCAGGATAATAGGAAAGCTCCTCGGTGCCTCCACCGAAGGCACGCACCTGCCGGAGGCTCGTAAAATACGCCTCAACCGCGGTGGTCAGTTTGTTGCCTGGCGTCGCCATTCCGTCTGCGATCTATAAGGAGTTACCATCGAATCTTATTGCAGATACTCCTGAAACCATTCCAGGCGGAGTTGGTCCGCCTTGACCGCGTTTTCGCCGCGGAAACCGTGCTGGCCGCCGGGGATGGTCACGAACTCCGCTTCCACGCCCTGCTCCTGAAACTCCGCGTACAAGTCTTCCGACTCGCTGATGGGCACGAGATCGTCGGCATCGCCGTGGATCAGCAACGTGGGCGGATCGTCGGCGCCCGCGTGCAGAATCGGAGAAATCGATTCCGACAACTCGGGCGAAAAATCGAGCGCCGGGAAACGGTCGTTGGGGCCGGTAATCGGACGCAGGTCCACCGGCGGGAAATAGGCGACCACGGTGGCGACATGGTTATCGCCGCGCATGACCGGATCCCTGGCTTCGGCGTCGCCGGCATCCGCATCGAGACCGATCATCAGCGAAAGGTGGCCGCCGGCGCTGCCGCCGGTCACGCCGAGCCGGCCGGGATCGAACCCATGCTCTTCGGCATGAAGCTTGATGTGACGGATCGCCCGGCTGACGTCGGCGTAGGCCTCCGGCACCTTGAAGCGCGGCGCGCTGCCGTGATAGACCGGAATCATCGTGAAGCCCGCCGCGAGCATGTCGCTGAAAAAGCCTTCGGCGAGCGTTTCCGGGGGCGACCAGCGCGAGAACCAGCCGCCGCTCATCATGAAGGCGACAGCCGCGCCATTGGGATTCTCGGGCCGAATCACGTCGTAGACGAGCGCCATGCCGTCCTTGTGGCCGTACACCACGTCACGCTTGATTTCGACGTCGGCCAGAACGGTCTTCGCCAGCGTCAGGCAGCCAAGCAGCAGTACTGCCGGGATGATTCTTTGCATGATCTTTCTCTGGTTGATCCGGCGCCCGCTAGTCGCGCAGCAGGTTGCCGGGTGAATATTGGTCGGTCAGTATGCGCCGGCTCATGTCCCAGTCGACCCGGGTCGACATGCGGGCGGGATATTCGAGCAGCGGAATGCCGTATTTTTCGACGCGCTCCGCGAGCCGCCGCGCCGCGCCGGTGAGATCGCCGCGTGGCGGCAGGGCGCCGATCCTCGTGATGATGATGCGATTGCCCGAGGCCGGCAATTTGAAATTGTAGAACTCGTTCCACACTCGCTGGTACGTGACCGATTCGTGGTCGTAAAGGCGGCTGGTGGAAAAGGTATTGGCGACGAGAACGCCATCCGGATTGAGAATCTGCTTGACCTCTTCGAGAAACTCGCGGGTCAGCAGGTGTTCCGGAATATAGTCGCCGGTGAACGCGTCGAGCACGATGTAGTCGTATTTCCTGCCTTCGAGGCCGGCGCGCTTGATGAACACCCGGGCGTCGTTGACGTATACCCGCATGTTCGCGGTTTCCTCGAACAGGAAGAAGTCCTTCGCCACGCTGACCACCGCCGGATCGATTTCGATCACGTCGATCCGCGCATCGGGAAAGAGATCGCTGAAAGTCATCGGAATCGAGCCGCCGCCGAGCCCTGCGACCAGAATCGATTCGGGCTCGGAATTCAGCAACAGCCCCGCGAAACTCATGCGCGTATAGCTGAACACCAGGCGTTCGGGCTCGTTGAGATCGATGCAGGTCTGATTGCGGTCGCCGCGATGCACGTTGAAGATCAGGCAGCGCCGCGGCCCGTTCTGTTCGACGGTGATATCGCGATACAGCGAGCGTTCCTGATGAATGACCTCGCCCGCCGCCGGCACAGCCAGCATCAGCATCAGCAAGCCGGAAAAAAGTCTAGATTTCATGACCGCGCACCCGCAGGCCGAGAGAACCGCGCATGTATCCTGCCACGAGGATTATAGCCGCCGCGATCAGCAAGGCGGTAACCGCGCCCCACAAAATCCGGTTCACCTCGAACCAGAGCACGAAATAGAAGGAGGTCCCGAGCGTACCCGCGGCGCTGCCGATGGTCGAAACGAAGAACAGCAGCCCCGCCATCTGCCCGCTATGCTCTTCGCGTTCCACCAGCAGCCGCACCGAATACGGCGAGATCATGCCGAGCAGCGTCGTCGGCACCGAAAACATGACGACCGAAGCCAGCAGGGAGCCATAGCGGGCGTCTTCGACGGCAAGAAAGATCGGCCGCATGATCGCGTCCGCGAACAATATGATCGGCAGCGAAAACAGCGCCGCGCTGACATAGAAACTCGCGAAAACCAGCGCGTTGGGATTGCGCATCGAGAGCCGCCCCCCGAACAGGTAACCAAGCGCGAGAGCCAGCATGAAAACCGTGATGATGCTGCCCCAGACCGACACCGAGCCGCCGAAATAAGGCGCCATGATGCGCGCCCCCAGCATCTCCACGGTCATGATGCAAAAGCCGCTGACAAAAGCCACGGTGGCGACGATCGGCCGGGCCAGCGGAGAGTTGTTCGCGGCTTTCGCCATGGGTTTTCCGTCCGGGGTGAAAGGCCAGACAAGGTATCAGACCGGGGGGTTTAATGGAATCGGTTGTTCACCTGGATGAGGCCCTCTGCAGGGGCCACTGCATGAGACCATGCGACTGCGCGCAGAATGACATCAGGGTGTGGGGCGCACACATCACATCAGGGCGGTTCAATTCTCAATTTTTCCGCTGATGATGAGGCCGCACATCCGCTGCAATACGAAAGCCTTTTGCAGAAAGCCGGCGAAGCGCTGATCCCTGGTGTGGCCGTGGTAGTAGCGGTAGTAGATCTGCTGGCCCACCACGAGCAGCCGGAACAGGGCGAAGCAGAAGTAGAAAGGGAATCCGTCCACGGCAATGCCGGTGCGCTGCTGGAAACGGCTGAGGATTTCGGCCCGGTCCGGAGCGCCCGGCACGTCCGAAGGCATGGTGCGCGCCTCGCGGTACCAGTCCGGGTCGCTGGTCTGCACCCAGTAGCCCAGGGTGTAGGCCAGATCCATTACCGGGTCGCCCACGGTCGCCATTTCCCAGTCGAGCACGCCGATAAGCCGGAGCGGATCGTCCAGGGAGAAAATCACATTGTCGAGCTTGTAGTCATTGTGAATCACGCTGGCGCGACCGCTTTCCGGGGGCAGGTGGTCGAGCAGCCACTTGATGGTTTCGTCGCAGTTCACCGTATCCCCGGTGACGGCGTTTTCCCAGCGCCGGATCCAGCCCTCCACCTGGCGCCGCACATAGCCTGCCGGGCGGCCGAAACCGTCGAGGCCGGCCTCGGCCAGATCCACCGAATGCAACTCCCCCAGCACATCGAAAAAATGGAGCAACTGCCGTCGTACCTGTTCCGGGGTCAGCTTCAGTTCCGGCGGATACTCGCGGCGGATCACCAGCCCGCGAATGTAGTTCATCAAGTAGAAATCGCAGCCGATGATTTCCGGGTCGGCGCAGAAATGCAGTGGCCTGGGGCCGTAGGGAAACACGTTTCCCAACGCCGACAGCACCCGGTGCTCCCGGGACATGTCATGGGCCGACTTCACCTTGCTGCCGAACGGCGGCCGCCGCAGCACCCAGTTTTCGGCGCCGCTGGAAAGCAGATAGGTCAAATTGGAATGGCCGCCGGGAAATTGCCGCACTTCCAGGCCGCCCGCGGCGTCGCCAAGCAGCGGGCGCAGATATTCCCGCAGCCGCTCAAGCGGCAGTTCTTCTCCGGGCCTGATCCGGCCCGCCCGGTCTTCGAGTCCTGCATCGGTCATGGCGACATTCAGCGGTAAGTAATCATGTCCGCGCTTCCCGCCCGCTCCAGGTGCGGCAGGGCGTTGAACTGCATGAGCGAGATTCTGCCATTACCGTACTTGATTCGGCTAACCGAACTGTTATGGACCATCCAGTTGGTGGCGATGGCTACAGAGTCGGGATAGCGCAGCACCCTTTGCAGCGTCAGGGCGATGACGCCGCCCGAGGTCGCCACCAGCACCCGGCTGCCACGGCCATGGCGCGCCATGATGCGGTCCAGCGCCTGGTGGACGCGCGACTGGAAATCGGGCCAGCGTTCGAAACCCGGTTCGTCTTCCGCCGGTGTCAGGCGCCCGGCGATCCATTGGGCCGCCGCCGCTTCGAACAGCCGCTGAAACAGCGCGCGGTCGCGCACGGGCCAGGCGGGGGCGGAGTCGAAACCCTCTTCCGCGGCGAAATCCCGCAGGTAGGAACGGATCAGGGGATCGCCGTCATATTCATTGAGCGCCGGATCAATACGGGGGCTTTTGTCGTCGCCTCCCACGAGTTCCCGCAATTCCGCCGCGGTCTCCCGCTGCCGCAGCAGGCTGCCGCAGTACAGGCAATCGAAAGTCTCGCCGAATTCGCGCCAGTGGCCGGCAAGCCGGCGCACCTGCTCGATGCCGAGTTCGCTGAGCTTGTCGTAGGTTTCCGCGCCGAATGTCGCCTGACCGTGGCGAACGAGAATGAGTTCACTCATTATCCGGCGTTCTGCAATCGGGTGAAGCGGGCGGTGTGGTAATCGGCGTCGCCGAACAATAGTTCGAGCCCGGTTACCTGCCGGAACAGATGCGACACGTCAAGCTCGTCGGTCATGCCGATGCCGCCATGAATCTGCACGGCTTCCTGGCCCACCTTGCGGATGGCCCTGCCCAGCCGGCTCTTGGCCGCGCTGACCGCCGCCGAGCGGGTTTGCCAGGGCGCTTCGGAATCGAGTTGCATCGCCGCCATCACGGTAATCGAGCGGGCAAGCTGACACTCGATGAACATGTCCGCCATGCGGTGCTGCAGCGCCTGGAAACTGCCGATATGCACGCCGAACTGCTTGCGGGTCTTGCTGTATTCCACGGTTTTCTGCAACAGGGCGTCGAGGGCGCCCACCGCCTGGGCGCAAACCGCCGCGGTGGCGTGATCGAATACCCGCTCCAGGGCCTCATATGCGCCGCCGGGCTTGCCGAGGCGGGCGGATTCCGGCACGGAGACTTCGTTGAAGCTGATCCTGGCGGCCCGGCAGGCGTCCATATTGGCGTATGCCCGCACATCGACGCCCGGGGCGTCCCGGTCCACCAGAAACATGCCGAGGCCTTCGCGCCCGGTGACCGCGCCGCTTTCGCGGGCGGTTACCAGCAGCTTGTCGGCATTGGGGCCATTGAGCACATTGACCTTGGCGCCGCTGAGAATGACATTGCCGCCTTCGCCGCGGGCGCTGAGGCGAACATTGGCCAGATTGTAGCGCGAGCCGGATTCGGCCCAGGCGCAGGCAAGCTGCAGATTGCCCGTCATCAACGCGGGCAGCAGTTCCTCCTTCTGCCGCGCATCGCCCAGGGCGGCAAGCAGGCGTCCCGCCAGAACCACCGAGGGCAGGAAGGGCTCCAGCAGCATCGCCTTGCCGAATTCTTCCATCATCACCATCAGGTCAACGGCGGAATCGCCAAAACCGCCGTCTTCCTCGGCAAAAGGCACGGTAAGCCAACCCAACTCGGCAAAGAGTTTCCAGTTCTCTTCGCTGTAGCCGGTTTCACTGGCGGCGATGCGATTGCGGGTGTCGAAGTCGTATTGCTGCCGCACAAACTTGCCGACGCTCTCCTTGAGCATCTGCTGTTCTTCGGAATAGGAAAAGTCCATGGATGCTGTACTCTTTGATCCGGCCCGAACCTACAGTCCAAGCACGGCCTTGCAGATAATGTTGCGCTGAATCTCGTTGGAGCCGCCGAAAATCGACAGTTTGCGGTCATTGAGATACGCCAGCCCCTGGCCGGCAAGCCCGCCGGGCTCCAGGGTCGCTCCCTGGAAGCCTTCGTCGAACTGTTCCGGCAGATAGGGCAGGCTGTGGTAGGCGCCCAACTCAAGGAACATCTCGTCGATGCGCTGGGCGAGCTCGGTGCCGACGATCTTGAGAATCGAGGATTCCGGGCCGGGGGATTTGCCCACGCTCAAGGAAGCCAGGGTGCGCAACTCGGCGTACTCCAGCGCTTTCAGCTCGATTTCAAGCTCGGCGAGGCGGTGGCTGAACACCGGCTCCTCCAGCATGCTGCCTCCCTGGCCGTCGTCGAGGCTTGCCGCGGCCCGGCGCAGGGCGCGCAGGCGGCGGGTGCTGCGGGGAACCAGGGCGATATTGGTGCGTTCATGGGTCAGCAGCACCTTGGCGTAGGTCCAGCCCTTGTTTTCCTCGCCGATCAGGTTTTCCGCCGGAACGCGCACCTCGTCAAAGAAAATCTCGTTCACTTCGCTGTGGCCGTCGAGCAGGACGATGGGTTTGTGGGAAACGCCGGGGGAATGCATGTCGATCAGCAGAAAGCTGATGCCTTCCTGCTTTTTGACCGTGGTGTCGGTGCGAACCAGGCAGAAAATCCAGTCGGCGTACTGCCCGTAGGTGTTCCAGGTCTTGGCGCCGTTGACGACGTAGTGGTCGCCGTCGCGCACAGCGGAAGTCTTGAGCGAGGCCAGATCCGACCCGGAATTGGGCTCGGAATAGCCCTGGCACCACCAGACATTGCTTTGCAGGATGTCGGGCAGGAAACGCTGCCGCTGCTCTTCGCTGCCGTAGGCCATGAGCACCGGCGCCACCATCTTCATGCCGAAGGCCACCGGCTCCGGCGCGCCGATCAGGCCCATTTCCATGGCGAAGATGTGTTTTCGAGTCGGGCTCCAACCGGTGCCGCCATGCTCCACGGGCCAGTTCGGCGCGGCCCAGCCTTTTTCATAGAGAATCTTCTGCCAATGGACGATCTCGTCCTTGCTCAGGCGGATTCCGGCATCCACCTTGCCGCGATACTCCGCTGGGAATTCGTTTTGCAGGAAGTCCCTGACTTCATCCCGAAAGGCAGTATCTTCCGGCGAAAAATCCGCATTCACTGTATTTCTCCCAAAACTGTCAAGGGCGCGTGCTGCGCCGAATTCCAAACCCGACACCCCCCGGCAACCGGCGGCAAGATTATCACGAGCCGGGGGCCGGCGCTATGTGGGAAACCAGATATTTTCCCGCGTCCAATACGACGTACTGCAAATGGTTCCGGTCGGGCGCGACCGGTTCCAGAGACTGAGGCCATTGGAGCATGAGATGGATTGAGCTTTTCGATACGGCGGAGGGGAGTGTCTTGTTGGCAGCTCCCGATGTCGTACATTCCAACGTGAGTTCAGTGGATACCCTCGCTTCAAGTCAGATCGAAGTCGGAGAGGCTTCCTGGACTGTTTCGCAAGGTAAACTCAGAAACCATCAGGCATGGTTTAGCGGCGCGGTTCAAACAATTCGAGGGTATCACTGATTGGACGCCCGTGATATCAGGCTCCTAGGTAAGCTCTGATCAAGTCAGAGCTTACCTGCGGCACATCAGCGCCCGCAAGGTGGACCGGGTCAAGAGGCGGTTTGTGGAGGAGGGTTTCGCTTCGCCCGGAATGCCGGGGCGCTACATCACGATGGCGTCTTCCAGGCGGCGGAAGCCGCGTAGCCAGACGAGGATGGTGAAAAGCGCCACGGGGGCGAGCAGCCAGGTGACCACATTGGTCTGGTCCTGGTTGCTCAGGCCGGTGAAGTGGATTGTGGCATAGGCCGCCATGCCGAGCATGTGCGCGAGCAGGTAGTAGTTCACGTAGGGCGCGCTGTAGCGGTCCACCGGCCAGGGCGATTTCAGCAGCAGCAGGCGCAGGGAGTAGGCGATGCCCAGCAAATCCGTGGGCCAGAACAGCAGCAGGTTGACATTGTGGTGCAGGTCCTCGTGACCGGACCAGAACCAGCTTCCCAGCATGAGGCAACCCAGCAGGCCGCTGAAAAACGAACAGGTGAGGCTCAGCCCGCCGAGCACCCGGTAACTCGCCGGGGGCAGCGAGGCCCGCTGCCGGCTGTGGCTGGAGATCATGTGGCGGCTGAAGCGGGGTTTGCGGGTGGTTAGCAGCAGCCAGAGCAGCAGCGAAGCCATGATCAGCATGAGAACCAGGTAGGCGTTCCATTGTTTCGCCGGCGGCGGGAACGATGCCGCCAGCCGGGGTTCGGTGAGCAGCCCGAGGCGTTCCCCGGCCACGGCCACATCGCTGTGCATGGCCAGCAACCGCCGTCGCAGCGAAAGCGGCAGGAACATGGCCTCCCATTCGCTCATGGCCCGGTCGATATTGCTGTTCATGCCGATGTCGAGCAGCATGGCCACGGGTGACAGCGATTCGTAGTGCGACCAGACCACCTGCCGGTACGTGGTTTCGGTCATGCCGGTGAAATGCTCGCTCAGCCTGCCTTCCAGGGCCTCGTCGAGATAATCGCGCAGGCGCGTGGTGCAATTGTCGTCGAAGTAGTCATAGGCGTAGACGAGGTTTTCCGGCTCCAGATTCCACATCAGCCGCTGGTAGAGGCGGGATTTTTCGGCGTTGTTGAGGTTGATGCGGTCTTCCCAGACGGTTCTTTCCTCCGCCCGGTACTGGGCGTAGGCCTGGGCCGTGGGCACGGTGAACAGGCGGTAGCTCATTTCGCCGAGAAAGAAATTCAGGCCAAAACGGAACATGCCGCCGCCGGCGTCGAATCCGCCCCAGTTGAACAGCAGGTCGGCGCCGCTGGCCTCATCGCGCACGCGCAGGGCGGTATGGCCGAAGTTGTCCCAGAGCCGGTTGCCCACGTCCACGGTAACCAGATGGAAATGCAGGCCGCCCAGGTCGTCCGGCTCCGGGTAGGCGTTGAGTTCATCAAGCGGAGGAACCGCGGCCTTGGCGCCTGCCGCAATCAGCAGAAACACCAGGACGCAGCCAGCGCGCGGAAACCCGGTCATGGCGCATCGCCCCAGCCACAAAACGATCGACATGGTTTTCCCCAGGAGCCTGTGGCGCAGGCTCCTAGAGTTCCCGCAGCCAGATGTTCCGGAAGGACACAACCTGCCCGTGGTCCTGCAGGGTCAGGGGCATTTTGCCCGTGCAGTCCCGCCTGCGGCCGGAGCCGTCGAGCCCGTAGGGTTCGCATTGGGCTTCGTACACCGGCTCCGGAGTGAAGGTGGCGCCATCGAGCCGGACGTGGTTCTGCACCAGCACACCGTTCTGGAACACCGTGAGCCAGGCTGGCGAGACGAGTTCATCGCTATCGAACTCCGGCGCGGTGAAGATAATGTCATAGCTCTGCCACTGCCCCGGCTGGCGGGCGGCGTTGACCAGGGGCGGATACTGCAGATACACCGATCCGGCCTGGCCGTTGACGTAGGTGGGATTCTCCCAGCTATCGAGAATCTGCACCTCGAACAGCGAATGCAGGAACACGCCGCTGTTGCCCCGGCCCTGGCCGCTGCCGCCGATCACATCGGTGGGGCGCCATTCCAGATGCAATTGGATGCTGCCGAAAGACTCCCGGGTGCGGATCGTGCCGTCGCCGGGGCGGACGGTCGCCGCGCCGTCGGCGATTTCCCAGCGGGCGGGTTCGCCGTCTGCCACGCGCACCCAGTCATCGAGGTCGCTGCCATCGAACAGCACGATGGCGTCCGAAGGCGGCGCGCCGTTCTGTCCGGCGCTGACGAGAACCGGCTCCGGCTCCGCCTGCTGGCGGTCGCCGCCGCTTTGGGCCAGCGCCATTACCGCGGAGAGAATCGCTATGGCAAACAGGATTTTTTTCATCATGGTCCAGAAGAATCAACTTGTCGGGTTCATGTCGTCGTCCCAGCTCGCGATGATGTCGCGGCGGGACTGATCAACGCATTTTTCCAGCCATTCCGGCTCGTACCGCATGCCGTGGCGCTGCAGCGTCTGCTCCGGGACGCCGTCCCAGACATTGGCCACATTGCCCTGGTAGCCCAGGTCCCGGAATCCGTGTTCGGTCGTATAGTACCCGGTCAGGGTCAGGTCCCGCATCAGGGAAAAAAAGCGAATGCCGGGGCGCAGCGCCGGGTCCTCCGCGTCGGGCCAGGCGATGCGGTCGCAAATGGCGAGCCTTTGCGCTTCGCCGATATTGGCGAAATCCGCGCCGAATTCGCCGATGGCGTAACTGTCGAGCCAGGCGATGCCGCCGCGCACCGGCAATTTCAGGGATTCCCGGTCCTTGACGATGAATTCGACGAAATCCGGCAGGCCGGCGTCGAGGGCGCCGCCATTGGGGTGTTCCGAAGGCAGGATGATGTCGCATAGCACGGCGATGGTGACGAGTTCGTGCTCGCTGAAGTACGTTTCGGCGAACAGTTCCCGGTCGCGTTGCCGCTCGGCTTCGGTTCTGCCGTAGGAATACTCCCGGGGCAGTTCGTTCCAGTTCACCGCTCCGCCCGTGGCGCAGCCGGTGGCGGAAGCGACGCCCGCGGCCAGGGGCGCGAGCAGCAGCGACTTGAGAGCTTCCCGGCGGCTTGTCTTGTTCATGTTGCTCACAGGTTCCGCTGCCGCATCTGTTCTACGATGTGTTCGCTGGTGCGCCAGGCCAGGGCGAGAATGGTCCAGGTGGGGTTCTTGTCGGCCTGGGACACGAAAGTGCCGGCATCGGCCACGAACACATTGTCGGCGTCATGCAATTGGCCGAAGCGGTTGGTGACCGAAGTGGCCGGATCATCCCCCATCCGCGTGGTGCCGACTTCGTGGATGATCTCGCCGGGGCGGGTCAGGCCATACTGGCGCTCGGGGCCCGGCTTGCCGCCGAGCAGGACGCCGCCGGCGGCTTCCAGCAGTTCCTCCATGGTGTCCTGCATGTGCCGGGCCTGGTTGATTTCCTGCTCTGTCCAGCGATAGTGGAAGCGGAGCGCGGGAATGCCCCATTCATCGACCACATTCGGGTCGAGTTCGCAGTAGTTGCCGTATTGGGGAACGCTTTCGCCGCGGCAGGCGATGCTCAGGCGCGAGCCGTAGAAGCGCCTGACGTCATCGCGCAGGCCATTGCCATAGCCGCCGACGCGCTCGCCCAAAAAGCGCTTGTACTGGTTGGCGGCGAAGCCGAAACCATAGGACGGCATGTTCATGCCGCCGCCGATTTCCAGATGATAGCCCCGGGCAAAATCGAGCTGGGCGTCTTCCAGCCACCAGGGCGTGTAGACATGCATGCCGCCCACGCCGTCTTCGTTGTAGACGTCGCGGTCCATGAGTTCGGGCAGGAAGGCGGCGCGGCTGGCGCCGGTGGAATCGTGCAGGTAGCGGCCCACATGGCCGCCGCTGTTGCCGAGTCCGGATGTGTGTTGGGCACTGATGGAATTGAGCAGGATGCGGGCGCTGCTGCAGGCGGAAGCCGCAAGCACGACGGTGCGCCCGTTGAGGCGCAGTTCCCGGCGATTCTCCCGGTCGATACAGGAGACGCCAGTGGCGCGACCGTCGGCGCCGGTATCCACCTTGCGCACCATGGTGTTGCTGTAGACATCGACCCGGCCCGTGGCCACCGCGGGATAGATGAGCACCGTGCTCGAGGAAAAATCGGCGTGGAGGCCGCAGGCGCGGCTGCATTGGCGGCAATACACGCAGACGCCGCGCTCGCTGTTGATGCGTTTGGTCAATATAGACAGCCGTGAGGGATACACCGGAATCCCGGCCCGGCGCGCGCCGCGGATGTAGTACAGCTCGTGCAGGCGCGGCTTGGGGGGCGGCAGGAAGAATCCGTCCGGGTCATTGGGCAGGCCCTCATTGGTGCCGAACACGCCGACCAGTTTGTCCACCTTGTCGTACCAGGGTTTCAGGTCCCCGTAGCCGATGGGCCAGTTGTCGCCGAGCCCGTCGATATCGCGGCGTTTGAAATCCAGTGGCCCGAAACGCAGGGATATGCGGCCCCAGTGATTGGTGCGGCCGCCGAGCATCCGCGCCCGCCACCACATGAAATCGGTGTCATCGGCGGTGGTGAAGGGTTCGCCGTCGAGTTCCCAGCCGCCGATGCAGGCATTGAAATCGCCGAAGGGCCGCAGCCTTGTGCCAGCGCCCCGGCGCGGCGATTCCCAGGGATAGCGGAACTGGGTGCGCTGGGCTTCGTCGGCCGGGTCATACCAGGGGCCGGCTTCCACCAGCGCCACCCGCAGACCGGCCCGGGCCAGGGCCCAGGTTGCCATGCCGCCGCCGGCCCCGGAGCCGACGACGATGGCGTCATATGGGTCGGCGGTGCTCACAGGGTTCTTCCGGGCTCATCAAACTGGTTCCCGCTCACGACAGGCCGAATCCAGGGCGGTACTCCTTGTCGAGCCAGGCGTTGGCGGCCTCGTCATTGCTGAAGCGCATCGCCTCGCCATCGTATTCGAGCACCTTGTGATCGGCGGCCTGGCGCACGGCGATATTGCCCAGCAGCATGGTCTCGGTGAGGCGGCCCGCATAGGCGAAATCGGAAGTGGTGACTTTGGAGCGATCCTTGATGGCGTCGATCCATTCCTGGTAAATGCCATTCGAACGTGGCAGGGTCCGGGGAGGCGGCTCGGTGGCCGAATGCAGCGATTCGGGAATCAGCACCGGATTGCGGCCATAGACGCCGTGCATCAGGGTCCTTTTTTCGCCAACGATCAGCACGCCGCCGTCGTTGTCGCCAAGCTGCCTGCCATTTTCGATTTGCGGCGGACGCTCCGGCAGCAGCCCGCCGTCGTGCCAGGTCATCTCGACCGCCGGCCGCGCCGCGCTGGCGGGAAACGCGAAGTGTATCCTGGAAGCCAGGGGGAAGCTCTCGAACTCCCGGCCCCAGCGGGTGGAACTCGCGCTGATACGCCCGGGCAGGCCGAGATCAAGCGCCCAATAGGGATGGTCGATGATATGGGCGCCCATGTCGCCCACCACGCCGGTGCCGAAATCGACCCAGCCGCGCCAGTTGAAGGGATGATAGGCGCGCTCGACCCAGGGCCGCATGGGCGCCGCGCCGAGCCAGAGATCCCAGTCCATGGTGGCGGGCGCCGGAGCATCGGCTTCCGGTCGCGCAACGCCCTGGGGCCACACCGGGCGGTTGGTCCAGCAATGGATTTCGCGAATCGCGCCGAGTTCGCCGGAAGCGACCCATTCATTGATCAGCCTGGCGCCCTCCCCGGCATGACCCTGATTGCCCATCTGGGTAACCACATTGGTTTCCCGTGCCCGGCGGGCGAGAAAGCGCGCTTCGGCCACGGTATGACACAGGGGCTTTTGCACATAGAGATGCTTGCCGAGATCCATGGCATGGGCGGCGATGGGGGCGTGCATGTGGTCCGGCGTGCTGATCAGCAGCGCGTCGATCCCGGGGTTTTCATCGAGCATGACACGGTAATCGCGGTAGGTCCTGACCCGGTCCCGGAAAGG
The DNA here is from genome assembly GCA_022827425.1 of Pseudomonadales bacterium. Lineage (GTDB taxonomy): Bacteria > Pseudomonadota > Gammaproteobacteria > Pseudomonadales > Pseudohongiellaceae > UBA9145. The sequence continues at coordinate 24,468 of JAJDSZ010000005.1, forward strand.
CGTTGCGAATTCCTGGGCCAGGGTGGCGCCAAGCCGTTCGTCGTCAATATCGCAGACCGCATAGATGTTTTCATGGGAAACGCTCTCGATATCCGACCTGCCCTTGCCCCCCGCGCCGACAGCGGCGATATTGAGCCGGTCGCTCGGCGCCGTCCGCCCCACGCCGCCGAGCACATGGCGCGGCAGGATCAGCAAACCCGGCGCCGCGGCGAGCAGCCGCCTGCGGCCAAGGTCAACGGGTGCGGATTTCTCTGGATTCCTGGTCGGCATGAGCGGTGACTCCCGGTTTGCCTCGAAGCTGGCGCACTGTGCCAATGCTAGCAAAGTTCCAAGCCAGCACAACCGCGGAAGTTCCCTGGGTTTCAGTCCAGCCTTCCACAACCAAGCCTTCAATAGCAGGGCGGACCGCGTTTTCCTTTTACGGTCACGGCGAGCGGACAGGCGGCGCGTCAGCCTGACTTCCTTAAACCCAAACCATTCGTACTGGCGATGGAAGAAACAGAGTTAGCATCCCGAGCGCGATCGCCACTGGCAATCCTCAGGCGCACCCGCGGTTTCTTCGAGAAATCGGCTGCCAACTCCACTCCGCAATCTGCCAGTCCTGGCAAAGTCGGGTATCTCGAACACCAGCCACTCCCATTCGATGTGCCCCCGTCGCCGGTCGGGGAGCTTGTCCCTGAACCTGAGGCTGACGGCGCGGTCCCGGGCGTAGCCGAGCAGTTCGTCGGCGCTGATGGGGTGGAAGCCGCGGCTGCGGTTTTCTTCTTCGTCCCTGCCCAGGCGCAGGTTGATTACGAGCAGGCCGGAGGGGCTGAGCAGTTCGGTCAGGACGCGGAATGCGCGTTCGCGGCTGGATTGGGGGACGTGCATCCAGACTGCGCAGAGCAGGATTAGGTCGAAGCGATGGCCGAGTGCGCGGAGTTTCCTGATCTCGGGCAGGGCGTCGTTGAGCCAGATGACGCGGGGATGGGCGTTCTGTTCGCCGGGTTCGCGGAACCTGCTGGGTTCCACGGCGACGACTTCCCAGCCCTGTCCGGCGAGCCAGTTGGCGTCCCGGCCGCTGCCGGCGCCGATGTCGCAGGCGAAACCCGGCTTTCGGTCTTTCAGGAATCTTGGCGCCCAGGCGCGGTGAACGATTGCCGGGTCATGGGAATGGTACTGCTCGAACAGCGCGTCCCGGTTTTCATTGTAGTAGGAAGTGCTGTTCAAGGCGTTGGACTCCGCACGATGACCTCAGGCTACAGCGCCCGGACCATTCTTTGTCACCAGCGTCAGCAGCTTCAGCGAGGCGCCCTGATGTGGCTTCTCGCCTCGCTCCCACTGGCTGACGAGACCCGCGGTCGTGTTGGGGGATTGCATACCAAAGCCGCATGGAACACAAATGAAAACCTATGTCAAGCTGGGATTTCGGCGCCGCGTCTGAATGTCCACAATCATCTCAGAATGATGCAATGGACACTCGACGAGTATCTTCAAAAGAACAAGGACAGCTCCTACCGGTCTCACATGTGCTGAACCCGCGCACCGCTTACTGCAGCGCCCGCAAGCGGTCGGGACCTTCGGTGTCGAGCACGAATGAGATCGGCACCGACTGGGGCAGATAGCAGATCGCGTCGTCGCAGGCCTGATAGTTGAGGAATCCCGACAAGGTAATGGTTTCCATGTCGCCCAGCGCTTCCTCGGTTTCCGGCGTAGCGGCCATCACGATTTCCTGCATTATCGTGAACGGTTCCTGGAACACGGGCACGTATTCGTCGAGCGGCGCGAAATAGTAGATTTCCGATTCCGGAAACTCCACGGGCTCGAGCCGGTACAAGTCCGAAGGCGCCAGTTCAAGGCCGATCACCCGGTAGCCGTTGCCTTCCGCGCCCGGGGCGTAGACGTGCATGTTCTCGCCGGGGCGCACTTCGATGACGATGGAAAATCTCGTACCCATGCCCACGAGGGTATTGCTCGGCCAGGCGGTGAAGTCGAGTTGGGGCGACGAACCTTCGATGGCCTCGATGGGCGAGACGCCGATGCCTTCCTTGAGCAGCACGTTCGTGGTCGTGTTTCGTTCGCGGTAAAACTCCTCGAAGTAGCGGGAAGTCACGCGGCCTTCGCCATCGACGATGAACGTGCCGGGATACGGCGTGCCCACGAATAACTGGCCGGCGCCGAATACCGAGACGTAACGCGCCACTTCGGCGACCAGATCAGGATCTTTGCTGCCGTCTTCGAGCGCTTCCTCGGCGACGGTATTCAGGATGCCGTAACGCGCGATGACCTCGGACTCTTCGTCCGACAAGAGGGGAAAATCGATACCGCGGCGCTGGGCGAAATCCGCCAGCACAGCGGGAGAATCGTAACTGATGGCCGCCGCGCCGATGCCGGCGCTTTCCATCTCATCCAATCGCTCTTGCAACTCCACGAGTTGCGCTTTGCAATAGGGTCACCAGTCCGCGGAGCGGTGGAACAGCAACATGGCGCCGTTCGGCCCCATGACCGATTCGAGATCATGAGTATTGCCGAACTGGTCCACCATCTCGAAATCCGGCACCAGCTCCCCGACCTGCGGCCCGAGATCGGCCACTACGATCGGCTGTCTTTCCGCGGTCCCGGCCGCGTCCTGCCCGAAAGCGCCGCCGGCGAATGCCAGCAGGGCCGAAAAGGTCGCCGCTACCGGCAAGGTGTGTCGTTTCATCAGCTTGATTCCCGCCTTTGTCATTGCCGCCCATTCTAGCAACGGAATCGGCAAATTCTAAAGTATCTGGCAATTTTCCTACTTTCGCGGTCTTAAAGTACGAGAAAGTAGGAAAATATTGGAAATTCTCCCTGAAAATGCTACTTTCTCGTACTTTAGAACGGAGAAGGTCGGAAAATGCTCCATCTCGTCGGGGAAACCATAGACAAGCATCGCGCCCAATATGGCGTGGAGACCGGTAAACTCGTGCAGGTCATGCGGGGAATCTATGTCGAGGCGGATGACGACGCCGACGCGGTGCTGTTCGATCATGCGCTGCGAATTGCCGGCTATCTCTACCCCAGCACATATCTTTGCGGAGCCAGCGCCGAACTGCTCGCGCCCACCCCGGATTTCCGCCTGTTCCTGGGCGGCAATCGCAACAGCCGAACAAGACTGCGCAACCTGGAAATCGTACAGACCCGCGCCCCGCATGCGCCCGAAACGGAGCAAGTGGAATCTTCCGACTCGCTGGGTGACTTCAGGGTCCGCCGCTCAAGCTTGCGCTTTCGGTACCTGGAATCTTTTCGGCGGCGCAGCGAAGCCGCCGCGGCCATGTCTAACACGATGCAAAGCGATATCGCCGCGTGTCTGATCGATGCCGGCGGTATACAGGCGACCGTGATGGAATGCTGGCGGCTGGCCGAAGCCAACGGCTGGCGCAAGGAAGCGGCGCGGGCGGAGGCCTTTTTCAAAACTCCGCTGCGAGAGGCGCCGCCGCCGGAAGCCGTGCTTCACGTGGGCTGGCATGGCGAACGGGTCGGCGCGCTTTCCCATGACGGTTCGGTCTGGCGTTGGGAGCAAATCGCTCCGGAAGCCGCGTTCCCGGTTCGAGCCGGACCTCCGGGGAGGCTGCCGCCTTTCATCGAGAGCTTGCTGCCGGAAGGATGGCTTGAACGCGTTCTGCAACCGAAATCGGAAGTGGAGCGCGTATCCGCCGGCAAGCGCTACTTGTCGAATATGGTGATTTCGGCGAACCCGGAAGATCTTCGGTCCTTTCCCGCCGACGTGCTCGAAGGGCGGCTTGAGTCGTTCACCCGCGAAGGCGTTTTTACGGGAGGCTACGAAGGCCCCGCGCCCGCTTTCGAGAAATCGCTGGAAGATCGCATGGCCGAATTGTTCGCCTCGGCCGCGACGCCGCGCCTGTCGGGAGTTCAGATCAAGCTGCCGATGAATCTCTCGGCGGAAGGATTGTTGCGGCCGGCCCACGACCGGGCCTTCACACATATCCTGAAACCGTCGCCAGGCGCAGGGTTCGAAGAACTTCCCCGCGTCGAAGCGGCATGTCTGGCGGCGGCCCTAGCCTGCGGATTCGACACTCCCGCTCATGCGATCGTCCCGATGCCGCAAGGCTTGCCCGACGCGCTGCTGATCGAACGATTCGATATCCGGCGAGACCGGAACGACCAGCGCAGAATCGCACTGGAAGACATGGCGTCCGTGCGCGGAGTCGCCCCCGCC
>JAJDSZ010000130.1 GCA_022827425.1 Pseudomonadales bacterium
GCCGTGCGCACGAAATCCGAATCGATGATTTCCAGCATCGAGGATCGCATCAGGCGCGTCAGATAGGCCATGGTGCTCAGACCGAGCACCAGCGCCGGAGTGAGCATATGGTAGACGCTGCCCCAGCCCGCCACCGGCAGCAGGCTGCGTCCGGCCAGATTGTTCAAGGTCACCAGGCCGAGTTGACTCAGCGCCGCGACCACGAAACTCGGCACCGAAATGCCGAGGATCACGAGAAACATGATGAGGTAGTCCGGCATCCGGTTGCGATACAGGGCCGTGAGCGCGCCCCAGAGCACGCCGCCCGCGGCGGCGAACAGCACCGCCAGAATGCCGAGGGTGGCGGAAACCGGAAAATGTTCGCGGATGATGTCGTTGACCTGGCGGTTCTCCTGGGTGAAGGAAATGCCGAAATCGCCGCGGGCGAGATTGCCCAGGTAGATCAGGTACTGGTTGAACAGCGGCTGGTCGAGACCGTAGCGCGCTTCGAGATTGGCGCGAATCGCCGGCGTCATCGCGCGGTCGTTGAGCAGCGGGTCGCCGGGCACATTGTGCATGGCGAAGAAGGTGGCGGTGGCGATGAACCAGACGGTCACCACGCCCTGTAGCAGGCGCTTGCAGACGTACCAGGCCATTCCCTGCCGCATGGGGGTCAGTCTGCCGCCTGCTCGTCTATCCAGGCATAGGTGTAATCCACCTCGGGCCCGACGGCCCTGCGTTTGAATCCTTTCAGCCGCGGATCGACCACGTAGGACCAGCCGCGTTCGTACATCGGCACGATGACCACGTCTTCCTGCACCAGATCCTGGATCTGCGCGAAAGCCTCCATGCGCTTGACCGGATCGAGTTCCGACTGGGCGACGCGGATGAGGGCGTCCATTTCCGGGCTGGCATAGCGCCCGCGATTGTTCAGGTTCCAGGAGGAGAACAGGTCGCCGAAAGTCAGCGCGTCGTCGTAGTCCGGACCCCAGCCGCTGACGACGATATCGAAATCGCCGGCGTCCATCTTCGCCAGCCGCTGCTTGAATATCTGCTTGTCGATGCGCATTTCCAGGCCGAGATTGCGCGCATACACGGCCTGGAAATATTCCGAGGAAACCGTACCGAGAGGACTGTCGTCGGCGAGCAGATGGATCGGCGGAAATTCTTCCAGGCCGAGTTCCTGCCGGGCGAGTTCAAGGTGCTCCCGGGCTTTCGCCACGTTGTACTCATGGGGTATGGGCGGATGCTCCTGGCGAAAATAGCCCTCGGCGCCGCGAATCCAGAACGGGAACAGGCTGACGGCCGGCATATAGCTCGGCTCTTTCAGCGCCTTGTAGACGAATTCCACCGGATCCTGGGCCAGCAGCAGGGCCTTGCGGAAGTTCTTGTTGGCGGTGACGTGGCCGTCGCGGAAATTGAGTTGCAGGAAGAACACCGTGCCGTCCATCGAGCGGTCGATCTGCCAGCGCCGCTCCATCGCCTCGCCGAGCATTTGCGGCACGAGTTGGGTATCGGCAATCTGGCCGTCCTTGAACAGATTCAGGCGGGAGTTCACGTCCTGGGTGATATAGCCGACGTTGATCGTGTCGATGAATCCCTTGTGATCTCCCCAGTAACCCGGATTGCGCTCCCAGCGCATCGACGCGCTATGCACCCATTCGGTCATCAGATACGGGCCGTTGTAGAGCAACATGTCGGCGTCGGCGCCGAAACGGCCGCCGGTCGACTCGAAGAAGGCCTCATTGATGGGATAGAAGGTAACGAAGGCGACCAGCTTGTCGAAATACGGCGTCGGCCGCTCGAATTCGACTTCGAGAATACGGTCGCTCACGGCCCGCACGCCCAGCGTTTCCCTGGGCAGGTCGCCGCGATTGATCGCCTCGGCGTTTTTCACCGGATACATGATGAAGGCATAGGCGGAAGCCGTGGCCGGGTCCTGCACCCGGCGCCAGGCGAAAACGAAGTCGTGGGCGGTAACCGGCTCGCCATTGCTCCAGCGCGCGTCCTCGCGCAGCCAGAAGGTGGCGCCGTCTTCGCGGATTTCCCAGCGTTCGGCGACGCCGGGAATCAGCGCCATTTCGTCGTCGTAGGTCAGCAGTCCTTCCATGGTGTGGAACAACACGGTCAAACTGCTCGAATCGGTGGCGCGCCCGTAGTCGAGTTGCGGCGGCTCGGTGCGCAAGGCGATGGTAATGGCGTCGTTTTCCGCGTCGATGGCGCCGCCGGTCACGGCGCTGCCGGTGCTGTTCGCCGCCAGGCCGAGCAGCCAGACCACGGCCGCCAGACCGAACACGACGTACAGGGCGTAGAGCGCAAGTTGCCTCAGCGCCGAAAAGTTGGTCCGGGAAGGCTGCGCGTTCATGGTCGCCCGCTACAGCATCGCGCCGACCACGCCCACCAGGCTCGCGATCAGCAGATAGACCATGGCGAAAAATCCGAGGCCAAAGCCGAGGCTGCGGCTCTTGGGCTCCTTGACGTAGCCCCGGTAGTACAGCAGGCGGCCGATAATGAACACCAGCCCGGCCACCGCGGCCGCGGCGGTATTGCTGAACATGCCGCAGACGACCAGCGCCGGGATGAAGGCGATGAGCTGTTCCAGGGTATTCTGCTGCGCCCGGAAATGACGCTCGAATTGCTCGTTGCCCGTGGTTGCCGGCGCGGCGACCTCGTACTTGAGCCGGGCGCGGCCCGTGGCCAGGGCGAATCCCATGTACTCGACGAGTGCCAGCACGACGACCAGCGCGATCAGTGGTTCCATTTTTCATTCCTCCTTTGCGGAATCGTTGCCGGCGAACTGGGAGCCTGGCCGGCGGTTATTCGTTGCTTTCGACCATGTACCGCTGCAGGTAGATTTGCGAGTCGGTCCGGTCGAAGGCCTTGAATTCATAATCCGGGTGCATTTCGCGCATGCGCGAAGCGAGCAGCCCGTGGGCCGATACTACCAGCGAATCGACGATAAGGTTATCGGTATCGCACTCCCTGGCGAGATCGAGCAGCCGCTCGAAGCCGGCGATGAAGTTATCGGTGTGCGAGCGGCGGATTGCGGTGCCAAAGTACAACTCTTCCGCGGTGGTTTCGGCATCGTTGGCGATCAGGGTGATGAACATGCGCGACCAGACCTCAAAATCGCCGTAGGCGAACTCGCGCCAGATTTCCCGCAGTTGCTCGGCGTTGTAATTGCTGTTGCCCGCCGGGCCCTGGCTCGAAATGAACAACATGCCGACGACAGCGCCGAGTTGCCGGCGGGTGCTTTCGGCGATCTTGAAGAAAGTCTCCTGGCGGGCGTTGAGTTCGGTGGCGGCGATGGCCCGGGTCTGTTTTTCGCTGTTCAGGTTGCTGCGGCGCAATTCCTCGTTGTTGTCCGCGAGCACCGACTGCTGGATGAAGAGGCCGATGACCAGCCAGAGAAAGGCGAGGAAAGCGAAAGCGCCTTCGAGAAAATTGCCCATCTCGGCGATGGGCAAATCCATGAAACGGCCCCAGCCGACGTTCGTCTGGATGTAGACGCCGAGAAAGACGAACCAGAACAGCGTCACCAGCAATCCGAAAAGGATGCGCCAGTCCTGGGGAAGAGTATTCCTGTTCATGGGCGTGGGTTTCGGTCCTTTCAGCGGGATGGCCCGTCATCCGGGGCGAAGCGGTCAATGATGGCGTCGCGGATGACGGGCATGTCTCCCCAGAGAATGAAATGATCGCCGCCTGGGAGCGACAGCAGCTGTGAATCTTCCAATTGTCGGTGCAGAAAGTCTGCATTGCCCGGGTGCACCAGGTCGTCGTCGTCGCCTTGCACGATGAGGGCGGGCATGGTCAGGGCCTTCCAGCGCGGCAGCATTTCCACGAGTTGCTCCCGCACCGCCATGATCTCGTCATTGGCTCCCATGAGACGATCACCGAGTATGAATTCGGGCCACCAGAAGCTGATGTAGTTGTACCAGCGCGGGCCGCTGAGTTCCGGGTCGCCGGTGGTGGCGACGAAGACCAGGCCACCGACATGTTCCGTGTAATCCATCGCCGCGCGGGCGATGACCGGGCCGCCGTAGGAATGTCCCATGAGTATGGCGCCCCGGCCGGAGCGGTCCATTTCCAGGATCGGCCCCAGCGCCAGGGCCTGGGCTTTCAGCGAGGGTTCCTTGCCGGTGGCGCCAGCGGTCCATCCCACCCGGCTTACCGAAATCATGTGGAACCGTTCCCGCAGCAGCGGGTCGGCAAGATAGGTGCGAAAGGCGCGCAGCGAGCCGGGCGTGCCATGCACGAAAACCAGCAGTTGCCGACCCTCTCCGGTTGGCGGGGCGACTTCGACATATTCGATACCACCCAGGCGCTGGACTTCCCCCGCCCCGGCAATCGGCCCGGAATCACCGAACGGCGGACCGTCACCGTCAAGCAGCGCGCAGGCGGCAATCAACAGCGGCGGCAGCAAAACCGCCAGCCAGCGAACCAGCCGGCGCCCGCCGGTTTTCCCAAGCCCCACGATGGAATCAACCCCAGTTTCCCAAACGCCCCACTGTAGCACTTTGCAGCCGACGTTTTCAGAGGCGGGGGATGGAAAATTCTTTGCGTACGAGATTCGTGGTAGATTCGCCTTTTCTCTCTTCGGGGACTGGTCATGCCCGAACCACCCGCTCAGCCTGTCGGCGGACTGCGCATGGCGCTGAATGTGCTGCAGGAACCCGCCGCGGCTTTTGCCGAGCTGCGGGAGCGGCCAAGCTGGCTGCTGCCCGCCATTCTCGTCGCCGACCCCACCGGGGAACAGATCGAGCAATTCAACGAACAAATGGAGTCGGTATCGCCCCAGGTATTCATCATTTCCGGTTTTCTCGGCGCCAGCCTCGGACTCATCATCATCTGGCTGCTGCAGGCGGGCTATCTCACGCTGGTGTCCGCCCTCACCGGAGACGGATTCCGCTTTGGCAACTGGTTCTGTCTCGCCACCTGGACCGCAATCCCTTCGCTGTTTTCGATTGTGGGCATGGCAATCACCATCCTGCTCAACCCCAGCGGCCAGATCGGCCAGATGGAACTGGACCCCCTAAGGAAGTCACCGTGGCGCCGGTGAGCCAGCGGGTCATCAGCCCTTCGATTCTCGCTTCCGGCTCGCTTGCCCATTATGAGCAGGTCATGCTCAGCAGCGAAGTCATCGGCAAGGTGGCGGAGATTTTCGTCGAGGAAGGCGACCGGGTCAAAACCGGGCAGCTCGTGCTGCGGGTGGATGACCGCAATTTCCTCGCCGGGCTGGAGCAGGCGGAAGCTTCGGTGCGGCTCAACACCATCGATATCGAACGCCAGGAAGTGCGTATCGAGAATCTCGGACGCCAGTTCGAGCGGACCCGCAGCCTGTTCGAGCGGAACCTCGTGGGCGAGGAGGAATTCGACACCATGCGCAACCAGCTTGCGCTTGCGGGGATCGATCTGAAATCCTCCCGGGAACGGCTCGCCCAGGCCCGGGCCCAACTGGAGCAGGTCAATGACCAGTTGAGCAAGACCCGGATCGTGTCCCCCATCGACGGCGTGGTCACCAGCCTGGACATCAAGGTGGGGGAAACCGCCATCGCCAGCTCCACCAATATCCCCGGCTCTTCGCTGATGACCATCGCCAATCCGCGGAGCATTTATACCGAAGTGCTCGTGGACGAGGCCGACGTGGCGAATCTCGCCGTGGGCCAGCGCGCTGAAATCGTCGCCATTGCCTATCCGGATCAACCGATCCGGGGGGTGGTGCGCTACATCGCCAATACCGCCAAGATCGAACCGGGGCGCCAGGGGCTGAGCTTTACCGTGGAAATCGACATCCTCGAAGCCGGCGATGTGGTGCTGCGGCCTGGCATGTCCTGCCGGGCGGAGATATTCACCGCCCGGGACCAGGCCGTGCCGGCGGTTCCCATCCAGGCGCTGATCTTCGAGGAAGACCGCTCCCGACTGCTCAGCGAGTACCACATTTTCGTCAATGAAGACGGCGTAGCCCGCAAGACCCCGGTGCAGGTGGGCGCCTCCGACGACGAATACCAGGAGCTCACGAGCAATATCGAAGGCGAAGTGGAGATCGTCGTGGGCCCCGACCGGGAACTGCGCCACCTCCTCGACGGCGACCGCCTCGAAGCCACCCGGGTGGAGTTGTAGTCCAGCGCCGGCAATGACCATGGCCGACAACAGCCTGATTCGCCTGCATGGGCGAGGGCAAGCGTGTACGAAGCGCAGCTTCGTGCGCAGCCCCGAGCGGCTCGGCAAGGATGCCGAGACCGGGGTGTGGCGAAACCGCAAAAGTCGCGCCATGGACGGCTTGCATGAAGCCTGACGGGAAAATGAACATAGCCGACGAAAACCTGATTCGCCTGAATGGAATTGCCAAGCATTACGAAATGGGCTCCACCCTCGTCCGCGCCCTGGACGGCATAAGCGTCGAAATCCAGCGCGGCGACTGGGTCTCCTTCATCGGCTCTTCGGGCTCGGGCAAATCCACCTTTCTCAATATTCTCGGCTGCCTCGACCGCCCCACCCGCGGCGAATACTTCCTCAATGGCGTCTATGTGGAGGAGCTTGGCCCCAACCAGCTCGCCGAAATCCGCAACCGCGAAATCGGCTTCATTTTCCAGAGCTTCAATCTCCTGCCCCGGGCCACCGCCCTCGGCAATGTCATGCAGCCTCTGGTTTACCGCCGCATAGGCTACCGCCGGCGCCGGGAAATGGCGCGGGAAGCGCTGGACCGGGTGGGCCTCGGCGACCGGGTGGATCATCTGCCGAACCAGCTTTCCGGCGGACAAAGGCAGCGCGTCGCCATCGCCCGGGGCCTGGTGACCCAGCCTTCCATTCTGCTCGCCGACGAACCCACGGGAAATCTCGATTCCCGGACATCGGCGGACATCATGCAACTGTTCGATCAACTTCACAGCGAAGGCCAGACCCTGATTCTCGTCACCCACGAGGAAGACGTCGCCGGGCTTGGCGACCGGGTCATCGAACTGCTCGACGGCAAGATCATCCGCGACCGCCGCGCCGGCGAGCCATTGCATTGACGCACACCAGCCCATGTTCTACGTGATTCTGGAAAGCACCCGCTCGGCGCTGATTTCGATTCTCGCCCACGGCCTGCGCAGCTTTCTCACCACACTCGGCATCGTGATCGGCGTCGCCAGCGTCATCGCCGTGATTTCCCTGACCCAGGGCATGAGCGCTTTCATCGGCGAAAGCTTTTCCTCGCTGGGCTCCAACAGCCTGACGATCCAGTCCCACACGCCGATTTCCGAAGCCATGCGCGGCGGCCGCGCGCGGCTGACCCCGGAAGACCTCGAACTGATCGAACGCCGCGCCGAGGGCGTGGCCTCCATCACGCCCATCCTGTACGCCTCCCGCAGCAGCCAGGTGCGCTATGCGGCCCAGACCACCTTCAGCCAGATCATGGGCACCACCTACGCCTACCGCGACGTCGCCCAGGCCTGGGTGCAAACCGGCCGCTTCATCGCCGAAAGCGACAATCTCACCCGGCGCCGGGTGACGGTCATCGGGAAGAAGGTCCGCGAAGATCTCGGCTTGCCGGAGAATCCGGTGAACGAATACGTGGAACTCGGCGGCGAATGGTTCAAGATCATCGGCCTGCTCGAAGCCAAGGGCGATGTCATGGGCTTTGACCAGGACGACATCGTCCTCGTGCCCTATTCCACCATGCGCAGCCTTGCCGGCAACCAGTCACAAATCGATATCCAGATCCAGCTGAGCCTCAGCGAAGGCGTGGAAGTCGATGACGTCACCCGCCAATTGACCGCGCTGCTGCGCAATGCCCACGACCTTGCGCCCGACGAGGACGACGATTTCCGGATCAACACCGCCGAACAGTTGATGGAAACCTTCGACACCATCATCAACATGGTGACCCTGGTGATCGGCGGCATCGTTTCGATCTCCCTGCTTGTGGGCGGCATCGGCATCATGAACATCATGCTCGTGTCGGTGACCGAGCGCACCCGGGAGATCGGCATCTGCAAGGCCATCGGCGCCAAGCGGCACCACATTCTCGCCCAGTTCCTGATCGAAGCCATGCTGCTGTCGCTGCTCGGCGGCCTGATCGGCCTTGGCCTCGGTTACGGCCTCGGCACGGCGATTTCCAGCAGCATAGACTCCTTCCCGCCCGCCAGCATCCCCATCTGGGCCATCGCCCTGGCGCTGGGGTTTTCGGGCTTCGTCGGCGTACTGTTCGGCATCCTGCCCGCGGCCAAGGCGGCGAATCTGGACCCCATAGACGCCCTGCGGTACGAGTAGCAACCCCTCCCGTCATTCCGCGCTTCCCCCTCCGTCATTCTGCGACTCCGCTTCGCTCCGCGCAGAATGACAGTGCTCCCATGGGACATCCATCCCATAGTCCGGCGTTGTTGCTTTTGCCCAACAAAAGGTCTAGCCTCGGGGCATTGTCCGGGTTCGCCGCCAAGAGCGGGCCCGGGTTCCCGTCATGCAAGACCCGCCACACAAGAAACGGAGCCAAGCTGTGAATGCAAAACTGACGCGCAGACGCTTTATCAAGGGGGTGATCTTCTCCGGGGCGGCCGCCACAACCGGCGCCGGAGTCTACCTCGCGCAGACGCAGTCCGGGCTTTCCGCCGCGGAGCGACTGCTGACCCTCAACGTCAACAGTCAGGACCGGATCGTGGACGCGCTGCCCCAGGAAACCCTGGCCCACACCTTGCGCTACCGGCTCAATCTGACCGGCACCAAGATCGGCTGCAACCGGGGCGAATGCGGCGCCTGTACCGTGCTCATCGACGGTGTGCCCAACTACTCCTGCTCGGTGTTGACCCACAACGTCAAGAGCCGGGCGGTGGTCTCCATCGAAGGCGTCAAGGCCGCCGATGGCAGCCTGCACCCGGTGCAACAGGCTTTCGTCGAGGAAAACTCGCCGCAATGCGGCTTCTGCACACCCGGACAGGTCATGTCCGCGGTGGCGCTGCTGAACGACAACCCGGCGCCCGACCGGCAGCAGGTGCGCATGGCCCTGTCCGGCAACCTGTGCCGTTGCGGCGCTTATGAACATTACATCAATGGCGTCTTGCGCGCCGCGGGGCAACTGGCATGAGCATGCATATTGGATACGATTTCATTCCACCCGACGTGCCCGGCAAGGTAACGGGCGAAATCAAATACGCCGAAGACTATCGCGCCGAAGGCATGGTCTTCGCCAGACTGCTGACCAGCCCCCTGCCCGCGGGCCGGGTACTCAACATCGACGCCAGCGAAGCCCGGCGCATGGATGGCGTGGTGGGCGTCTTCACTGCGGCGGATCTGCCGCCGGTTGCGCCGCCGGCCAATCCGGCGCTGGCTTCCGATTACATCACCTATGTGGGCCAGCCCATTCTCGCCGTGGCCGCCACCAGCGAGGAAATCGCGGAAACCGCCATCGGGCGAATCCGGGTCGAGTATGAACGCCGGCCTTTCGTGGTGGACCCGCTGGAAAGCCTCTCGCCCGGCGGTGCCACCGCCTACCCCGAAGGCAACGCCCTGGTGCGGACCCGGGAAGAAGGCCCGGACGGCACGCCGGTGGTGGGCGCGCAGATTCAGGACATCAAGTGGCCCCGGGAAGCCATCGACGCCATGCGCGAAGGCCGCGAACCCATGGGCGCCGAATTCACCAACGAATGGTCCTTTGGCGACATCGAAACCGGTTTCGCGGAAGCGGCGGCCATCGTGGAAGAGCCTTTCGTCACCATCGGCTACCCGCACCATTCGCTGGAATCCCGCACCTGCATGGCCTATTGGGAAAACGGCAAGTGTTACTTCCACGGCTCCTCCCAGAGCCAGAGCGCCAACAACGCGGGCCTTGCGCGGATGCTCAACATCGACCTCGCCGACCTCGTCTTCATCAACGAGGCCACCGGCGGCGGCTTCGGCTCGAAGATCGGCCCCTACCCCTACATGGCGATCACCGGCGAGTTCTCGCGGCAATTGAATCGCCCGGTGCAGTTGCGCATAACCCGGGAGCAGGAGTTCTACATCGGCTCGGCGCGTTCCGGCATACAGGGCTGGATCAAGCTCGGGGTGAAGGAGGACGGCAAGGTTTCCGCCGTGGACCTGATCATCGTCAACGATGGCGGCATGACCGGCGGCGGCAGCGGCAACTCTTCCGCCCAGCACGTCACCGTGGCCTACCAGCCCGAGTCCATGCGCTTCAGGCATATCTCGGTATACACCAATACCACGCCCCGGGGCGCCCAGCGCGGCCCGGGACAAAACGAAATGTCGGCCATTCTCGGCCCCATTACCGACAAGGCGGCCAAAGCCGTGGGAGTGGACCGGGTCGAGTTCCGCAAGATCAACGCCCTCACCAGCGACGGCTTCCAGGGCGGCAGCCAGGGTCCGGTGACCAGCGCCTTCGTGCGGGAAGCCATCGACCAGGGCGAGCGCATGTTCCACTGGCGGGAACGGTCCGCGCAGCCCAGGGGCGATGGCGGCAAGGTGCGGGGCCTCGGCGTCGGCATCGGCTACCACGGCGCCGGCGGCCGCGGCTATGACGGCCTGCTGCGGATGGACGGCGACGGCATCCTGCATATCCACAGCGGCGTCGGCAATCTCGGCACCTATTCCTACGCGGCCACTTGCCGGGTGGCGGCGGAAGTCATGCAGATGCCCTGGGATCGTTGCCAGATTCACCGCGGCCGCAGCGACCGGCATCTGCCGCACAGTTCCGGCCAGGGCGGCTCCAATACCGTGTTCACCCACAGCCGGGCGAACTGGGTTGCCGGCGAGGACATGATCGCCAAGATGAAGCAGATTGCCGCCGCCGACCTCGGCGGCGGCGCGGAGGATTACGAGATCGGCGGCGAGCGGGTGTTTTTGCGCGACGACCCCGATACCGGCCTTGGCTATGCCGAATGCGCCCGGCGCGCCATGGCCCTTGGCGGCGCTTTCAGCGGCCAGGAGTATCCGGAAGACATCAATCCGCTGACCCAGCTTGCGGTGCGGGGTCTGGCCGGCACCGGCCTGATCGGCGTCGCCCGGGACAATATTCCCGGCGTCGGGCAGCCACCGGGGGTGGTGGTGGGCTTTATCGAGATCGAACTCGACAAGGATACCGGCAAATACGACATTCTCGACTACGCCGCGGTGGCCGATTGCGGCACCGTGGTGCATCCGAAGAATTTCGACAACGCCATGCGCGGCGGCGCGGTCTGGGGCGTGGGTCTGGCGGCTCTCGAACGCCATGTCTATGATCCCCAGAACGGACTGCCCGCCAATGTGGGCCTGTACCAGAGCAAGCCGCCCACCATTCTCGACGTGCCGGTGGACACCGGCGCCGCCGCGGTCAATATTCCCGATCCGCAGAATCCCGCCGGAGGCCGCGGTATCGGCGAGCCCACCCAGGGCGCAGCCTGCGCGGCGCTCGCCGCCGCCATCTCGGACGCCCTGGACGGACATCTGTTCAACTCCGCGCCGATCACCACGGACATGATCGTGAATCACCTGGCGGGAAATTCCTACAGCACCCAATCCCTGAAAACCAACACATTCTGAGGTCTCACCATGCCTTCACATGACGTAATGCCAAACATGGATCTCTACCAGCCCGCCGTGCTGGAAGACGCGCTCGCGATCGCCGACCGCCTCGGAGACCGGGGCTGGCTGGTGGGCGGAGGCCAGGACACCTATGGTTGGCTGAAGGACCGCGCCAAGACCACCGACGCCCTGATCGATCTCAGCGGCATCGAATCGCTCCGGGGAATCCGCCAGGACGGCGACACCCTGGAAATCGGCGCCATGACGACGCTCACCGAGGTGGCGGAAAATCCGCTGGTGCGCGAGCAGTTCTCCCTGCTCGCCGAAGCCAGCGCGATTGTGGCAAGCCCCCAGATCCGCAATATCGGCACCATCGGGGGCAATGTCTCCCAGGATGTGCGCTGCTGGTACTACCGCCGGGGGCTGTCCTGCTATCGCGCCGGCGGCAACCTGTGTTACGCCGACACCCCGGAGGGCATGAATCGCGAACATGCGCTGTTCGAAGGCAGCCGCTGCGTCGCCGCGGGCGCTTCGGATACCGCGCCCGCCCTGGTGGCGCTCAATGCCTCCATGGTGATTCGCAACTCGGGGGGCGAACGCGAGGTTTCGGCGGAGGACTTCTTCGTCGGCCCGGCGCTGGATATCCTCAACACCACGGTGCTTCGCCCGGGCGATGTGCTCACCGCGATTCGCCTGCCCGCCGACTGGCGCGGCGCGAGTTTCCATTTTGAAAAAGTCGCCGACCGCAACGTATGGGACTTCTCCCTGGTGAGCATCGCCGCGGCTTTCCGGCTCAATGGCGACAGCATCAGCGAGGCCAGCATCGTCTGCGGGGCAGTGCAAACCACGCCGCGGCGTCTGCGCAACGTGGAAAACGCCCTGCGCGGCATGAGC
The DNA here is from genome assembly GCA_022827425.1 of Pseudomonadales bacterium. GTDB lineage: Bacteria > Pseudomonadota > Gammaproteobacteria > Pseudomonadales > Pseudohongiellaceae > UBA9145. Next base: position 12,349 of record JAJDSZ010000130.1, read on the forward strand.
AAGGGCATGGCCACCGCCGAAGCCGTCTCGCCCATGGCCGCCGCGGGAGCAAGGGCGCTCGCCCATAACGGGTTCAAGATTCCGTTGATGCAGAATCTGGTGAAGCGGGCGATCGCGGCCTGAAAAAGGCCCGGTATGCAGTCGACAAGAAGCGCTCCTTCGTGCGCAGTGTCGGGACATGCCAGGAGCCTGGACTGCGGAGGCTGGGGGTTGGCGGACCTGTAGCGGTTTCGCCACGGACGGCAAGTACAGCCTCACAGTATCGCCAATGAGATTCTGCGACTTCGCTTCGCTGCGCGCAGAATGACGGGTGGGGAACGTCATCCCGCTCCGCTTTTAACTGTCATCCTGCGCGAAGTCGCAGGATCTCCCTGGCGAAGCTGAACTCCCCAATCATCCCAACTTCGCCGCGGCCATCTCATAAACCGCATCGATCCACTCCCGCGAATCATTCAGATTCGGCAACAAGATCAACTCCTCTCCACCCGCTTCGATAAATTGTTCGCGGTATTCGCACCCGATTTCGTGCAAGGTCTCCAGGCAATCGGTCACGAACGAGGGCGTGGCCACGGCAATGCGTTTCCTGCCCTGGGCAAGCAGTTCCAGCAGATGCTCGTCAAGATAGGGCTTGATCCATTCCGAAGGGCCGAAACGCGATTGAAACGCCGAGGACCAGGGCCCGGCTTCCTCGCCAAGCTCCTGGACTATGGCCCGGGAGGTCGCCAGACACTGGGCCCGGTAACAATAGCGGTTGGCCTCGCCAACCCGGTCGCAGCAGGCGCCGAAATCACAGCAGCCATTCCGGTCGGCCTTGCGAATCTGCGCCTCGGGCAGACCGTGGTAGCTGAAAACCAGATGATCGATAGTGGCGTCCGCAAGATTGTCCCGGATGATTCTGGCCCAGGCGTCAATGAACAGCGGCTCGGCGAAAAAGTCATCGATGAAGCGCAGTTTCGGCTGGCTCCGCCAGCCTGCAGCCGTCGCGCGCACGGCTTGCGCCGCGGATTCCGTGGTCGCGCGGGCGTACTGGGGATACAGGGGAAACACCACAATCTCGTCGCAGCCCCGGGCCTCGAACTCCGCCATGGTCTCGGCGATGAAGGGCCTGCTATAGGCCATGCCGATGCCCACGGCAACATCGCCGCCCGCACCATCGAATCCAGCCTGCACGCCCTCCCGCACCCGCTCGGAATAGACCTGCAGGGGCGAACCTTCGTCCAGCCAGATTCCGGCATAGTCCTTCGCCGTGCGCGGCGCCCGCAGGGGCAGGATGATCAGATTGCGCAACAGCCAAAGGCCCAGCGGATTGATGTCGAAAACCAGGCGGTCCGCAAAAAAGTGCCGATAGAAAGCGCGCAGCCCGGCGGCAGTGGGCTCCGCGGGCGTCCCCAGATTGATCAACAACACCGCTTTGGACATGGCGCGGCAAGTGTAGTCGATTTCGTTCCGGTTCACAGGGAGACTGGTTCGTTATCCGGCAAGTTCGCCACTTTTCACAGGCAGCATCTGAATAACAGATCCTTTTCGGCATACAATCATCACATACGCGCGAACTGATGAGGATGAACATGCGCCGCCTGATTCTCGCAATCCCTTTCGCCCTGACCATGGCTTCCTGCGCCACGAGCCCCACCGGCAGAGCGCAATTCATGCTGGTGCCGCCGGATGTGGCGATCAATGAGTCCCGGCTGGCCTACGCGCAAACCCTGGAGGAATTGACCGGCAGCGGGAGGATGCTGCACGACCCCGCGCTCTCCGAACGCGCTGGCCGCATTACCGGCCGTCTGGTTGCGGCGACGGTGCAGACCTGGCCACACACCAGGGGCTGGGAATGGAGCGTGGCTTTGATCGACGACCCCGAAACGGTCAATGCCTGGTGCATGGCTGGCGGTCGCATGGCGATTTACAGCGGCCTGGTAAGCAAGCTCGATCTGAGCGACGATGAACTGGCGCAAGTAATGGGTCATGAAATCGCCCATGCCGTCGCCAACCATTCCGCCGAACAAATGTCGCTCGCCATCATCCAGGGTCTGGCTGTCGCGGCGGTCGGCATCGAGACGGGCAACCGCGACAAGGCGAACGCGGCGGACATGCTGGCCACGGTAGCGCTGAGCCTGCCGAACAGCCGCGGCGCCGAGTACGAGGCCGACCAGCTCGGCATGGAACTGGCACACAGGGCTGGATACGAACCCGCCGCCGCAGTCACCCTCTGGAACAAGATGCGCGCAGAAGGCGGGAGCCCGGGAGCGCTGCAGTTCCTCAGCACCCATCCCAATCCGGAAAACCGCGCCGCCCGTCTTGCGGTCCAGGCCAACCGGCTCAGCAGCCAAACCGCATTCCAACCCCCGGACCCTTATCCGGTTCGGATTCATCCATGAATGAAATCCAAACCTGCCCCGATCATCGAATATGCCAACTCTGCACTGGTTGACACGCGACGAAGACATCGCTACAACACAGCGAGTCCCTTACCGCTTGCTTGAAGAAGTCCCCAATTATTGGCGACGATGAAACCGAAGGAGAAAACCCATGATGCGCAAAGCAAGATTCTTGAGCCTGTCGTTATTGCTGTTCGTTTTTGAGCAGGCCCTCGCCCAGGGCGGCGGGCTGATCGCCGACGGCGCTGAAGTTGTCGAAATCCGCGGCGGCTTCGGCTTTCTCGAAGGTCCGGTGACCGATGCGGCGGGCGATCTCTATTTCACCGACATCCCCAACGACCAGATCTGGCGCTATGGCGCCGACGGCGAGTTCGAGGTCGTCATCGAGCCAAGCAACAACGCCAACGGACTTGCCCTCGACCTCGACGGTTCGCTGCTGATTTGCGAGCAGAACGCCCAGCGCATCACCCGGCGCGAGGCCGACGGCAGTCTCTCGGTGGTGGCGGACAGCTACAATGGCGCGCCACTCAACAGCCCCAACGACCTCTGGGTGCATCCGGACGGTTCAATCTATTTCACCGACCCGCGCTACAACTGGCCGGATGGACCGCCCTCCCAGCCCGGTGAGTACGTCTACCGGATTTCACCGGACCGCCAGAGCGTCGAGGCGCTGGTCACCGATATTCCCAAGCCCAACGGCATCGTCGGCACCGAAGACGGCAACACGCTGTATCTGGCGAGCACCGAAACCAACACGATCTACCGCTTCGACATCGCCGCCGGCGGTTCGCTGGAAAATCGCGGCAATTTCGCCGATCAGGGCTCCGACGGCATGACTCTCGACGAGCGCGGCAATGTCTACCTGACCTGGCTTGGCGGCGTCAGCATCCGCAACCCGGACGGCGAAGAGATCGAATTCATCGAAACGCCCCAGATGCCCGCCAACGTGGGTTTTGGCGGCAGCGACGGCAGAACCCTGTACATGACAGCCCGCACCAGCCTCTACGCCATCGAGATGAATGTGGAGGCCAGCCGCTGATTCATGGGGTGTTCCGGTAACAAACTGTGCTAGGATTCGTCCTGTTCCCAATGAGGTCAGTACTTGGCCTTGGCCTTCGCCTTTTGCATGAGGAGAACGACGTGAAGAGATATTCGCTTGCCGCCATTGCCGCCCTGCTGCTTGCCTCGCCACTGTACGCCGGTGAGCGGGCGGGCGATTTCGCCCTGATTGATCACGAGGGCGCGTTCCATCACATGGCCTGGTACGACGACCAGGAAGCCGTCGTGCTGCTGCCCCAGGCCAATGGCGCCACCGACGCCGAAGCCCTGGCGGCCTTGCGGGAACTGCGCGGCCAATACGAAGTGCAGGGCGTTATGTTCCTGCTCATCAATCCCGGCCTCGACAGCGACCGGGAAGCCGTGGCGGCGGATATCCAATCCCTTAATATCGACCTGCCGGTGCTTATGGACGACACCCAACTCGTCGCCGACCTGCTGGGTCTGCGCCGCATGGACGAAGCCGTGGTCTACGATCCGGCCTCCTTTGAAGTGCTGTACCGGGGCGAAGCCGGCAACGCGCTGGCCGGGGTCCTCGATCAGGTTCTCGCCGGCGGCAGCATCGAACCCGGCGTGGCGGCAAGCGATGGCGCGCCGATTTCCTACGGCGGCCTCGAAGCTCACGGCGATTTGTCCTACGAGCACGACATCGCGCCGATCATCGCCGAGAACTGCGCCGAGTGTCACCGCCAGGGCGGCATCGCCCCCTTCGCCATGGACAGCAAGCTTGCGGTCAAGGGCTGGTCGCCGATGATTCGTGAAGTGGTTTTGACCAGGCGCATGCCTCCGGGCCAGATCGACAACAAGGTCGGCCACAAGATGCGCAACGAGATGAACCTCGCCGACGCCGATATGCAAAAGCTCGTAAGCTGGATTGACGCCGGCGCCGATACCGAAAGCGAGAGCGACCCCCTGGCCCGGCTCGAATGGCCCGAAACCAAGTGGACCCTGGCGGAATTCCTTGGCGAGCCCGACATCATCGTCGAGATTCCTCCCCAGACGGTTCCCGCCACCGGCGTGGTGGACTACATGAATATCCCCATTGATCTCGGCCTTGCCGAAGACCGCTGGGTGCGCGGCTCGGAAGTCGCTCCGGGTTCCCCGGAAGTGCTGCACCACATTATCACCACGGTGATTCCCCCCGAAGGCCAGCGGGACCCGATGACAGCGATAGTCGAGGCGATCAACGCGCTGCCGGAAGAGCGCGCCGTGAAAATCCGCACTGATATCTTCAAGGCAGTCGCCGCGGGCGAGCCGCCGCCGATTGACCGCATCTTCGCGGAAAACCCCGACCTCGATGTGAGCGGCCTGATTGGCGGCGGCGACGAGAACCAGGGTTCCGTGGCGGGATATGCTCCGGGCAACAGCTTCTCCCTCAACCCCGAAGGCGTCGGCGGCCTGCTCAAGGCCGGCTCCACGCTCAACCTGCAGATGCACTACACCACCTCAGGCAAGGAAACCGTGGATGCCACCGAAATCGCCATTTATTTCTACGACGAGGGGGAAGTCCCCGACGAGCGCATGTCCGGCGGCGTGGGCAATGCCTTCACCATCGACATTCCGGCCCAGGCCAAGGACCACGAAATGCAGCTCGTGACCCATGTCCCGGAAGAAGCCGAGATCTACTCGCTCATGCCGCACATGCATTTTCGCGGCAAGCGCATGGCTTTCACCGCCCGCTATCCGGACGGCAGCGAGGAAGTGATTCTTTCGGTTCCCGCCTACTCGTTCAACTGGCAATTGAGCCACGAACTCGAAACGCCGCTGCGGGTTCCCGCGGGCACCCGGATCGTCGCCACCGGCGCTTTCGACAATTCCTCCCAGAACGAATTCAACCCGGATCCGAACATCGACGTTCACTGGGGCGAACAAAGCTGGGAAGAAATGTTCATGGGCTTCTATAGCTGGAAGAACATCGATCAGACCGGTTCCGAATAAGCCCTGGCCGACCCCCTGCCGCCATTCGCTTGCAGGCTCGCTGGATCGGATTCCGGGAAGCGGATCAGGTCGTCGCGGAACTGGTCGGATATCTCGATGTGGGGGTTGTGGCACACATCGGTGCACAGCAGTAGCGCTCGCGACCGAAACCAAAGCCGGCAATAGCAAAGGGTGCCGCAAAAAAAAGCATGGCCACAGGAAAGCTCTCCATGAAAACCGAACGCACCAAGCCGACGGCCGCAACGCCCTTTGCAGCGCGCGAATCGGTTGAGCAAGTCGAAGAAGGCTTCGCTCTGGCGCCCAGGTTCGATGCCGACGGCCTGATCCCCTGCATCACCACCGATGCCGAAGGGGGAGAAGTGTTGATGCTAGGATACATGAATGGCGAGGCGCTGCGGCAAACCATCGCGACCGGCGAGGCGCACTACTGGAGCCGCAGCCGCCAGTGCCTCTGGCGCAAGGGTGCGACCAGCGGCCTCATCCAGCGAGTTGTGGAGCTACGCATCGACGACGATCAGGATGCCGTCTGGCTCCGCGTCAAGGTCGCCGGTTCCGGCGCCAGTTGTCATGTGGGTTATCGTTCCTGCTTCTACCGCTCGGTAGCGCTCGGCGACTCTGCCGATGAACCTGCCCGACTCGTGTTCACGGAGTCACGGAAGTGCTTTGACCCGAAGAACGTCTACGGTGACGCACCCAATCCGACGCAACTTTGACGCAGCCTTGCATTAACGAAGGATGCGGAACGGCAATGATTTTCTCGATGGTGAATCCGTCCCAGGCTCCTAGAGAAAGACCGTGCCGCCGTCTACCATCAGGGTCTGGCCGGTGACTAGCCCGCTGGCATCGGAGGCCAGGTAAAGCACGGTGCCCACCAGGTCATCGGTGGTGAGATTCTTCTGCAGGCTCTGGCCGGCGGCTACGGACTGCAGCAGTTTGTCCTTCTTGGCCCCGAAGAAGTCATCGGTGCCCTCGGTCAGCACCGCGCTCGGCGCGATGGCGTTTACCCTGATCCAGTCGCGGCCGAGTTCGCGGGCAAGCGAACGGGTCATGCCGATGACTGCGGCCTTCGATGTCGCGTAATGCAGGCCGAAGGGCATGCCGTAGACCGCGGCCAGCGAAGCAATGTTGATGATCGAGCCGCCGCCCGCCTCGCGCATGGCCGGCACGCATGCCTTGCAGCACTGCCAGACGCCGCGCACGTTGACGGCCATGGTGCGGTCCCACTCGTCCTGCTCGATCCTGTCGAAGCGCCCGCCCTGGGTGTCGCCGTAGAGCGCGGCGTTGTTGATGAGCACGTCGATGCGGCCGAATTCGTCGACCGCGCGCCGGACCATGGCTTCGCAACTCGCCATGTCGGCGGCATTCAGGGCCGTGCCGATGATACGACCGTTGGCGGCGGCGACAGCAGCCACCGTCCCGGCGGTGTCGCGGATGTCGGCGGCGACCACGGCAGCGCCTGCGCGTTCGCAGGATAACCGATTCGCCGGTCGGAGTGCAGGGTTTCAGGAAATCAGCGCCAGCGCCAGCGTTGCGGCGTTGTGCCGCATCATGTCGAGGAAGGTTGCTGCCGGACCATCCGGCCCCGACAGCGCATCGGGATAGAGTGTGCCGCCGATGATGGTTCCCGTCTCGTCGGCGATTTGCTTCAGGAGGCGGGGATCCGCGACATTCTCGATGAAGACTGCGCGAATTCCCCTCTCGCGAATCTGCCGGACCAGGGCGGCCACATCCTTCGCGGAAGCCTCCGACTCGGTACTGAGCCCCTGCGGCGCAACGAATTCCAGACCATAATCGCGACTGAAATACTGGAACGCGTCGTGTGAAGTCACGACGACGCGGCGGTCCGCCGGCAGGCTTGCCACGTTCCCGCGGATCTCAGCGTCAAGTGTCTCGATATCGGCGACATAGGCCGCGCGGTTCCGGTGGAAATCGGCCGCGTTCGCCGGGTCGGCCTGGGCCAGCGCGGCGGTGATATTGTCTACATAGGCAATGGCATTGCCAAGGCTCTGCCAGGCGTGGGGGTCGAATGCGCCGCCGAAGCTGATTGGCTCGACGCCGTCGGTCGCCACCACCCGGACGCCGCGAAAACCCGAAGCGGCGATCAGACGATCCAGCCAACCCTCGAATTGCAGCCCGTTGACGACGAGGATATGGGTTTCGCTGACAATCCGCGCGTCGGTTGGGGTCGGCTGGTAGACATGGGCATCGCCGTTGGCGCCGACGAGCGTCGTGACGGCAACGCGCTCGCCGCCGATGCGCTTCACCATGTCGCCCAGAATGGAGAAGGTGGCGGTCACCGGGATCGGTCGGTCGGACCGCGCGGCGGCCGGAGCGGCGAGCGACACGGCGAGGACGGCGGCGGATGTCAGCAGCGCTCTGCGGGTAGGCATTGAACCTCCTTTCAGGCTTCGAGATAGCGGCGCGGGAAGGCCCGACCGGAGAGACCGCCCACCGGCCCGAAAACCAGCGACAGCACGTAGGCGAAACCCGCGACAAGAATGATCGCCGGCCCGGACGGCAAGCTGAAATGATAGGAAAGAAGAAGGCCGCTCAGGCTCGAAAGCATCGCAACCAGGACGGCGACGGCGATCAGCGCGCTGACGCCAAGGGCCCAGAATCGCGCGGCGGCGGCGGGCAGGATCATGATGCCCACCGCCATCAGCGTGCCAAGCGCGTGGAACCCTCCCACGAGATTCAGCACGACGAGAACAAGAAATGTGAAATGCGTCATGGCGCTGAGCCCGCTCACCGAACGCAGGAACTGCGGGTCCACGCATTCGAGCACGAGCGGCCGCAACAGGGCCGCTAGCGCGAAGATTGAAACGCTGGCGATGGAACAGAGCAGGATCAGGGCGGCATCGTCAAGCGCGAGCACGGTCCCGAACAGCACGTGCATCAGGTCCACGTTGCTGCCCCGAATGGACAGGATCAACAGACCCAGCGCCAGCGAGATCAGGTAAAAGGCCGCAAGACTCGCATCCTCGCGCAACGCCGTGACCCGGGTCACGAAGCCCGCGAGAAGCGCCACGGTCATGCCCGCGATCAGCCCGCCCGCGGTCATCGCTCCCAGCGACAGACCCGCAAAGAGGTAGCCGACCGCCGCCCCCGGCAGGATCGCATGGGCCATCGCATCGCCTGTCAGACTCATGCGGCGCAGCATCAGGAACACCCCGACCGGCGTCGCGCCTATCGAAATCGCCGCGCAGCCCACCAGCGCACGCCGCATGAAACCGAAATCGGCGAAGGGCTGGACGAGAATCTCCCACATCACGCCGCGCTTCGCTCGCGATACCGCGGGGGCTGGGCGCTTGCCTCGCACATCTGACGCGCGCGAAACTGGTTCTCGGCCGTCAGCACCTGGGCCGTGGGTCCGTGGGCGACGAGTTTCCGGGCCAGCATCAGCGTACGGGGAAAGTGCGCCCGCACCGTGTCGAAATCGTGCATCACGGCGAGCACCGTGCGGCCTTCGCCGTGCCAGCGCCGAATCACACCGATCAGGTCCGCCATGGTTCTCGCGTCAACCGCGGTGAAGGGCTCATCGAGCAGGACGAGCCTTGCGTCTTGCAGCAGCAGCCGCGCGAAGAGCGCACGTTGCATTTCACCACCGGAGAGCGACCTGATCGGGCGCTTCTCCAGCCCTTCGAGGCCGACCTCGGAAATCGCCTCGGCGACGCGCTGCCGGTGAATCGAACGCAAGCCCGCAAAGCCGCCAGTCTCCCGCCAAAGGCCCGCGGCCACAAGATCGGCAACGGCGATCGGGAAAGACCGGTCGACATACGATTGCTGCGGCAGGTAGGCGATCTCGTTCCGCGCGAGCCCGCCGAAGGCGATCCGCCCCTCAAGCGGGCGAAGCGTGCCGGTCACGCCCTTCAATACCGTGGACTTGCCGGCCCCATTGGGTCCGACGATGGCCGTGAGGCTGCCATTGGCGATCGTGGCACGCAGGCGATGCACAGCCGGATGCCGGTTGTACCCTAGGGTCAGATCCTGAAATTCGAGGGCGTAGGTCATCACCACCCCGGCGTGGTCGTCGCCCAGAAGAACGCGCCCCAGAGTATGGCGATGACCAGGGCCGCGCCGAGCAGCCGATGTCCGGCGCCAAGGGGCAGCAGCCGGATCGAAACCGTGTGCCGCCCACTCATGCCGGCGCTCCCCCGCCGGGCTGCGACGCTCAGGCCTGGCCGCCATGGCGGTTCATCCGGATACCGGTGGTCCTCCACGGGCGGGGTTCCTTCTTCCCGCCTATACAGCATTGGCATCTGAGCACCGTGCGCATACGCCCTCAACCTCGATCATGCGGCGAGTCGCGGAGAAACCGAGAGCGGCGGCGTCCTCGGCAAGCAATCCTCTGATCCGGGGGTCCTCGACCTCGACGGATGTCCGGCAGCCGTTGCAGATGAAGAAAAGGCAATCGTGGTCGCGCTCTGGATGGATGCAGGGGACATAGGCGTTCAGACTTTCGATCCGGGAAACGAGACCCTGCTCCACCAGGAAGCGAAGCGCCCGGTACACCGTCGGCGGCCCGACGGGACGCGAATCCTCAAGCCGGACCGCTTCGATCAGTTCGTACGCGCCGGTCGGGCGATCACTCGCCCAAAGAAGCTCCAGGACGCGCCTCCGCAGCGCCGTCATCCGTACGCCGCGGTCCTCGCAAATCGAAACCGCGTGCGCGACCCGTTCACACGGCGAGCGCCGCCCGCTGCAATCCGGATCGGTGGAGGGGCGGAACGCGGTTGGTGGTTTTATCATCGCCTGCCTCGATCAGGTATTCTCTGAAAAACTCCATCCGTGGAGTTTTTTATTATCGCAAAACAAAAGCGTGGTTTTGTTTTGCTCGCGAATTCAATGGCTTACTCCAGTCACGGAGCATAGCTCCGTACCGTTGCGGCCGCGCTCGAAGCTGCGCTTCGAAATCGCTTGCCTTCACCCATCGAATTCGGCGGCGCTTCCATGTGCCGCAGGGAAACTCTGACTTAATCAGAGCTTCCCTAAAGGCATGGACAGGGAATGTTATAACATTTTGTACCATATCGCAACCAACTTCTGCCGGAAGCCGCCGCGTCACTTGCATGGCCCGCGTGCGCTGGGGTAATGTCAGGGCGTTTCGCGGCTGCGGCCGCGCCTGCGAGTGAGGCCATGGTGCATTCCTTTTTCCTTGCGCGAGCTTGCTCGCGATTGCTGTCGATTTTTCTGATTGTTCTTGCGTCGTCTTTCTCCATCCAGGCCCGGGCGCAGGATAGCGAACCCGTGCGGATCGGCTTCATGGATCCGTTGTCGGGCCCTTTCGCCTCCATCGGCACCAGCGGTCTCACGGTGCTGCAGTTCGCGGCGGATTACCTGTTCAATTCCAGGGGCGGGATACTCGGCGGGCGCATGATCGAAATCGTGCCGCTGGACAACATGCAAAGCCCCACGGAAACCCAGATCCAGTTTCGCCGGGCGGTGAGCGAGGGCTTGCGGATCATCTTCCAGGGCAACAGTTCCGCCGTGGCGAACGCCCTCAACACCGCGGTGACGCGGCACAACCGCCGCAACCCGGGCCAGGAGATTCTGCAACTCAACTATTCCGCGGTGGATCCGATCCTCACCGAGGAAAACTGCAGCTTCTGGCACTTCCGCTTCGACGCGCACGCGGTGATGAAGCTCAATGTGCTGACCGACTTCATCGCCGGGAATGAGGACATCCAGCGCATGTACATCATCGGCCAGGACTATTCTTTCGGCCATGTGGTCGCGGAAACTTCCGAGCGCCTGTTGCGGGAGAAGCGGCCCGATATAGAGATTGTGGGCAACGAATTCCACCCCATCGGCCAGGTCAAGGATTTCACGCCCTACGTGACCAAGATCGTCGCCTCCAATGCCGATGCGGTGATTACCGGCAACTTCGGCGCCGATATGGTCTCCCTGGCGCGCTCGATCATCGATTCGGGCCTTGATATTCCCATCTACACCTTTTACGCCGCCTATGACGGCATTACCGCCACTCTCGGCACCGACGGCAAGAACCGCATCCGCCTTGTCCACAACGACAGCGCCAACCCGATTCCCACCGGGGAGCGCAAGCAATTCTACCGGGACTTCAAGGCCGCCCACCCGGATCGGGACGTGACCCAGCCGCGGCTTGCCATGGCCCTGTCCATGCTTGTGCAGGCCATGGAGCAGACCGGCGGCACCGACCCCTACGAGCTCGCCCTGGCGCTTGAGGACATGCGCTTCACCACCCTGAGCGGCGAGGAAGTCTGGATGCGCGGCAGCGACCACCAGATCTTCCAGGACCTGCACGTATCCGTACAGACCGATGAAGGCATCGAATTCGACGCGGACAACTCCGGTTTCGGCCTGCTCACCGAGTACAAGGTCCCGGCCGCTGAAACCATTGTCGAAAACCGTTGTGAAATGAAGCGTCCGCAACGCTGATTCACTGACTAGAGCAAGATCGCGGCTTATGCCGGAAGTTCTGGTTTTCGCCACCCTGAACGGCCTGGTCACCGGGCTGTTGCTGTTCATGCTGGCGAGCGGTCTCACCGTGATCTTCAGCATGATGGGCGTGCTCAATTTCGCCCATGCCAGCTTCTACATGCTCGGCGCCTATTTCGCCTATTCCATCAGCCTGTATTTCGGCTACTGGACCGGGCTGATCCTCGCGCCGCTGATCGTCGGCGTACTCGGCGCCCTGGTCGAGCGCTACGGGCTGCGGCGCGTACACCAGCACGGCCATGTGGCCGAACTGGTGTTCACTTTCGGCCTCGCCTTTCTGATCGAGGAAGCCGTGCAGTTTTTCTGGGGCCAGGACACCAAGAACTATCAGACGCCCGACTTGCTCGACTTTCCCTTGTTCACGTTGTTTGGCCAGGAGTTCTCGGCCTATCGCGGCTTCATGCTGGCGATATCGATCGGCATTTTCATCGGCCTCTACCAGGTGCTTACCCGTTCGCGCGTCGGCCTGATCATCCAGGCCGCGATTTCCCATCCGCACATGGTGGCGAATCTCGGCCACAACGTGCCCCTGATTTTCACGGCGGTATTCGGCGTCGGCACGGCGCTGGCGGGCCTGGCGGGCGTCATCGCCGGGCCGGTGCTGACGACTTTTCCCGGCATGGCGCTCGTACTCGGCAGCATCGTCTTTGTCATCGTGGTGATCGGTGGCCTCGGCTCGCTGCCGGGCGCGTTCCTAGCTTCGCTGCTGATCGGCTTGCTGCAATCCTACGCCATCGCCGCCAATGTCGGCATGCCGGATCTGCTTGCCTTGCTCGGCCTGGAGTTTCCGCGCAGCCACCCGCTCGACGATCTGTGGACCCTGAACCTGTCCCAGATCGCGCCGATCCTGCCTTTCCTGCTGCTCGTGCTCGTGTTGATCTTCCGCCCCACCGGCCTGATGGGCAAGCGCGAACAATGAAAGCCCTGGCGGCAAAATCGGGAGTCTGGGCCGGCTACCTGGCGGTGTTGCTGCTGTTGCCGCTGATCTTCGATTCGATCCTGGCGATTTCCATCTTCAATCAGATGGCCATCGCCATCGTGTTCGCGCTCAGTTACAACATGCTGCTCGGCCAGGGCGGCATGTTGTCTTTCGGGCACGCGGTCTATTTCGGCCTCGGCGGCTTTCTCGCCGTGCATGCGCTGCTGATGATGGAGAACGAAGCCGTATACTTCTCCATCGCCTTCATTCCCCTGATCGGCGGCCTGACCGGCTTGCTCGCCGGCGTCTTCATCGGCAGTTTCTCGACGCGCAAGGCGGGCACGGTGTTCGCGATGATCTCGCTCGGCATCGGCGAACTCGTGGCGGCCTCCTCGCTGATCTTCACCGGCTTCTTCGGCGGCGAAGCCGGCGTCAGCGGCGACCGCACTTTCGGCCCGCCCCTGTTCGGCATGGACTTCTTCAGCGACGTCGATGTCTATTATCTGGCGGCCTTCTGGGTCTTTGTTTCCACCGTGTTCATGTACCTGTTCACCCGGACGCCGGCGGGACGCATGGCCAACGCCGTGCGCGACAATCCCGAACGCGCCGAGTTCATCGGCTATAGCGCGCGCTGGGTGCGTTTCATCTCGTTCTGCGCTTCCGGCATGTTCGCCGGCGTCGCCGGCGGCCTGTTCGCGCTCAACTACGAATTTCTCACCGACGAGAATCTCAACCTCGTGACTTCGGGCCGGGTGCTGCTGATGGCCTACATCGGCGGACTCGGATTCTTCATCGGGCCGATCATCGGCGCGATCATCCTGACCCTGATGAATTTCCTGCTCAGCAATTACACCGAATTGTGGCTGTTGTACCTGGGCATCATGTTCGTGCTGACCGTGCTGTTCCTGCCGCGCGGATTCGCCGGCTTCATCATGATGCACCGGCTGGCCTGGCTGCGCGGCAGCTTGCACACCCTGGCGCTGCCGTATCTGCTGACCGGCCTGCCAGCGCTGTTGTTCGTCCTCTGTGCGGTCTGCCTGCTCGAACTGTCCCATGCCGCCGAGCCCGTATTGCACTTCCTGGGGCTGAGCCTGGCGCGCGACTCGGTGACCGTCTGGGCGGGGCTGTTGCTGCTGGCCACGCTCGGCTGGTACCTGACGCGCAAATCGGTTCCAGGCCTGCGCAGGGCCTGGGAAGCGGCCAACGCGCCCGATGCGGACGCCGCGCGGGAGCAGGCCACATGAGCATCCTCTCCATGCAGGATCTGCGCAAGAATTTCGGCGCGACCGAGATCATTCGCGGCGTCGACCTCGACATCGAGACCGGCGAGAAACACGCCATCATCGGCCCCAACGGCGCCGGCAAATCGACCCTGTTTCACCTGATAAGCGGCAAGTACGCACCGACCGCCGGCTCGATCCGGTTCAAGAATCAGCCGATCGAGAATCTCAGCCCTTACCAGATCAACCGGCTCGGCATCGCCCGCAGCTTTCAGGTCACCAATATCTTTCCACGCCTGAGCGTTTTCGAGAACATCCGCTGCGCCCTGCTCTGGTCTTCCGGCTACGGCTATTCCTTCCGGCACCTGCTCGACCGCCAGCGTACGCTGAACGAGAACACCGGGGAAGTGCTGGAGAAAATCGGCCTCGCCGGCAAGGCGCAGATTCCCGCCGGCGAGATCGCGTACTCCGAGCAGCGCGCGCTCGAACTCGGCATGGCCATCGCCGGCGGCGCCGAACTGATCCTGCTCGACGAGCCGGTCGCGGGCATGAGCCATAGCGAAGCGGACAACGCGGTGCGGCTGATCCGCAAGGTCACCGAAGGCAAGACCCTGGTCATGGTCGAACACGACATGAGTATCGTCTTCGATCTCGCCGACCGCATCAGCGTACTGGTGTACGGCGAGGTCATCGCCTGCGGCGCGCCGGCGGCAATCCGCGCCAATGCGCAAGTGCAGGAAGCCTACCTCGGCGAGGCCCAAATTCATGAATAGCGCCATGCTTGAAGTAAGCGACCTGAA
>JAJDSZ010000083.1 GCA_022827425.1 Pseudomonadales bacterium
CGCTCGGCCTTGACGTCGCTGTAGCGCCAGTTGATTACCAGTTCGTTGAATTCGGGGAAATAGTGGTCTCCCTGTAACTGATTGGAAAACAGTTCGCGCTCGATCCATTCGAGTTCGGTGCGGCGGATATAGGCTTCCTGGGCGATATCGCCTTCCACGAAACCCACACTGTCGTCGGTCTTGCGTAACACCACCGAGGTCAGCCGCACATTGTGGTTGGCGTTGAAATCGATGGCCGTAGTGAGAAAACTGCTGGTGTCGATGCTGTGTTCGGTGCCGTTCCAGACCAGATCGTCGTCGAGTGCGAGTCCTTCCCGGTTGACCTTGTAGGTTTTGCGCTCGATCTCTTTCTGATCCCAGGAATTGGAGTAATCGATCGCCACCAGATAATTGATGGTGGCGCCGGAATTGCCGATTTCGTGGAAGTTGCCGAGGGAAGTGGAAATGTCGTAGTTGGCCGGCAGGTCTTCCATTTGCGGCGCGTACTCGTTGCGCAGGGACTGACCGATGGTTTGCAATTCCGCGGAGGTATAGCCTCCGCCGCCGCCGAAGCGGCTCTTTCGCTTGAGTTCCTGATCGCCTTCGGTGGCCTTTTGCAGGGTGTCCGGAATACCGCGGTAACCGTCGTCAAAACCGAGCCAGCCGAGGTCGCCGCCGGGAATTGTCATGCCTTGCTCGAAGTTCACGTCGGTGGTCATGCCCACGGAGGAAGAGACATTCCAGAAGAACTCGTCGATGGACTTCTTGGTGCGCAGTTGCAGCACGCCGCCGCCGAACTCACTGGGGTACTGGGCCGAATAGGTTTTCTGCACCAGGACGCTGTCCAGCACCGCGGTGGGGAACAGGTCCATGGGCACCACCCGGTTGATGGGCTCCGGGCTCGGCAGGATGGCGCCATTGAGCAGGGTGGTCGAATAGCGCTCGCCGAGGCCCCGCACGTAGACGAACTTGCCGCCCACGGTGCTCAGGCCCGCCACGCGCTTGAGGCTTTCGGCGATATTGGAATCCCCGGAACGGGTGAACTGTTCGGTTCCCACCACATTGGATACCGAAGCCGTCTCCCGCTTCTCGTCGGGCACGAACTGGCCGATGACCTGAATCTCCTCCACCTGCGGCGGCTGTTGGGCAAGCGCCGCACCGCCGCCCGCTCCCAGAGCGGCGGCAACGGCCAGTGTCAAAACGGAAGATTTTCCAGTGGCTTTCACGGGCTGTTTCATGACTGCGTCCGATAGCCTGAATTCATGGTGTGAGTGTATGGCAAATATGTGACAGCAATGTTACTGAAACGACAATTTTCCCGGCGATGCTTCTGTGCCGGGGGAAAGCGAAAGGGGGTGCGGCGGCACCCCCTTCGCTTGCGACTCAGTATTGCTGGATTCGACTCCCGGTGCGGTATCAATCCCAGTCGGAGAACGACCAGCCCGCGGTCCAGTCGGAAGTCTCGTCCTTGATCGCGCCGATGTATTCGACCTGTTCGAAGAACGAATCGTCCGGAATCGCGGGCGTAACCGCGTTCAGCATATGCCCGTTGATCAGGCCGCTATCGCCGCCGAGGTCGACGCCTCCCTCCATGCTACCTGTTTGAGCGTCAAACCATTCTCGAACGTTGAATGGATCGTCATCGTCCATAGAAAAATCGCAACCCATTGCAACTCGCGAGTTACTCAACGTCAGGCTTCCGTTCAGGCCCGCGATGCTGCCACCGGCGGCAGTGAACGTAGCGGCATCGTCGATGTCCACACAGTAGCTTGTACCGAAATTGCCGATCACGGTGTTGGACAGTTGTGCGGAAGTGCCTTCGCGGAGCCGGAAACCACTCTCATTGCTGTCTGAGGGGCCGGCGCAGGTCATGTTGGAAATAACCGCATTTGCCCGCGGCATCGCGTCGTTGTCGTCGCTGTTGCTGTCGGCCTCGATGCAGTGCTCGCTGGCGGCAGTCTGCCGGATGGCGACAAATTGCATCTTCCCGTTCCAGCCCTGGGTCCAATCTAGGGCGTCATCCTCGTTGCCGGTGAGCAGGACGTGCTTGGCGTTGGTGGTGCCGCCGAAGAACTCGACACCGTCGTCCGAGTTGTTGTGTACCTGGACATAATCGACGAGCGTGCCGGAACCGGTGCCCTGGAAGGCGATGCCGTTCAACTCGTCTTCTTCGGTGAAGTTCTGGCCGGCGTAGCGGACCTGCATGAAGGTCATGACGCCGCTGCTGTCTGCGTCATTGGGAGTGTCGCCGCCGCCGTATGTGCCGCTGTTGCCTTCGCCCTCGGCGGTGCCGCCACTTACGTTCAAGGTTGCGCTGCCATTTAGCACCAGACCGCCCCATTGGCCTGTGGTATCCGGCGTGGCATCTTCTTCGTCCGCATAGGTAAAGACGACGGGCTTTTCACGGCTGCCGTTGGCGTGCAGTTGGCCGCCGCGGTCGATGACCAGATAGCCCAATCCGCCGCCCGCGGTAGGAGCGTAAACGGTAGTGCCGGCGTCGATTGTCAGCTTGACCTTGTCCTCATTCGCGGTAATGTCGTTCTCGCCGATGATGACCTGATCCGCCAGGAAGTAGGAAAAATTTGAAGTCAGATGTGTGTCGCTGGTGATCCGGCCAGACAGGACGCATACATCCTTGCCGCCGAGCATGCCTTCAGAGGAGTCTGCCGCCGTGGTATTCGCCGGACAGCTATCGCCGGCGGCCGCCGCGATGGCCAACTGCGCCGGCGTGCCGTCCGCGTCGGTTTGACTCGCGCCGAGCGTATTGAACGTTACATTGTTGAAATCGCCGTCTACGGCGTAGCCCACATACGCATCGATCGTCATGCCGGCCATGTTGGCGTCGTTACCGACCATGCCGTCGATCAGCGTGATCGATTCATGCGCTTCCAGGGTCTTGCTCGTGTAGGCCTCCAGGGTTGCGATCTGGACATCCCACGGCACCCAGATTCCACCGGAAATCCTCTGGAACCATGCAACTTCCCCGTCTGCTCCCAGACCGGGAATTCGCAGAACGGCGAAGATATCCGCTTCCTCACCAACGTCTGCCTCGTCGGGTTCGATGGTAAAGACCAGGTCGGCTGGTTCGGATGCGGGAACTTCCGCAAGATAGCTCACGCCGCCGTTGATGGTTGCCCCGGCCGCGAACTTGGCGCCGGAAGTGGCGGGCACGGTGCCGAGTTGAGTCAGCCCACCATGGCCATCGGCCTGTGCGGCCAGGCTGGCCACGCCGAGCGCTACGCCGGTGGCGAGCGCGGTCATCTTGCTTTGCTTGAATTTCATTTCGTCTCCTAGTTGCTGTTTGACGCTTGTCGCCAAGCGGTTCACGGGTTGCGTAGCATCATGCTAATAGCCATTTGTTGCAGTTTGACGGCAAAATTTTTGCACTTTTGTTACAGCCAAGGATTGGCTGTAAGTGGGCTGGTACGGTACGCTGCGGGCGATTGCGTAATGCTGCCTGGACGGTCATCCTTACGATTCTGAGATCTACTTCAACATGGCGGAGCAGGTGGCAGGAGGGCTGCCCATTTCCGAGCTGCGGCCATTCACTTATCGAATCGGTCTGCCGTATATTGTCGGCTCGCTTTTTCCAGAAGACATTGCCATGGGATTTACTCTCATACACCGACCCTGCAGCACTGTTTTTCATCATGCTGTTCTTGCATTTATTGCGGATCACCAGTCAAATCAGTTTGCGCGGTAGTCTTCTGATCTCCCTGCTTGCTATGCTTCCACGCTACCCTTGGAGTCTCGACTGATGATGCCCGAGTTGTTTTTCTCACATGTGCAACGCTGTTGCTGGAGACACCCGGCACTTGGACGTGGCAAGATGGGCGGCTTGTTTTTTCAATTGATGATTTGGTGATGGATACCGGGCGACAAGACGAATTGGAGCGGCGGCTGCGGGATGCCGAGAGTGCGAAAGAAGGGGGTTACGACAAACGGACGGAGCATCTTGAAGAGTCCGGTCGCGCGGTTTTCATCAATCGGTTGATTCTGGAAGATTCGCCCTATCTGCTGCAGCACGCCCACAATCCGGTGAACTGGTACCCTTGGGGCGAGGAGGCTTTTGCCAGCGCGCGGGATGAACGCAAGCCTGTCTTTCTTTCGATTGGCTACTCCACCTGCCACTGGTGCCATGTGATGGAAGTGGAAAGCTTCGACAATGTGGAAGTGGCCAAAGTCCTCAACCGGCATTTCATTTCCGTGAAAATGGACCGGGAGCAGTATCCGGATATCGATGAGGTCTACATGACCGGCGTGCAGTGCATGACCGGGCACGGCGGCTGGCCCATGTCGAACTTTCTCCTGCCCGATGGCCGGCCTTTTTTCGGCGCCACGTATTTTCCGCCGGGACAGTTCATTGCCCTGCTGCGGCAGGTCTATGATGTGTTCGGCAATCGTTTCGACGAACTGGAGCGCAGCGCCGCGAGCCTGCACGAGTCGATTCAGCGAATACTCGCCGGGCGGCGGGCGCCGTCGCCCCTGCCCCGCGATTTGCCCGCAAGCACTTTGCAGGCGCTGTATCAACGCGAGGACGAGGTGCTCGGGGGACTTGCCGGCGCGCCCAAGTTTCCCCAGGAGCCTTTCCTGCTGCTGGCCCTCGATCATGCCGCCCGAAACCGGGACCGGCGCGCCTTCCAATTCGCCGAACGCTGTCTGCGCCATATGGCAATGGGCGGTATCTACGACCACGTGGGCGGCGGATTTCATCGTTACAGCATAGATGCCCGGTGGCTCGTGCCGCATTTCGAGAAGATGCTCTACAACCAGTCCCAGTTGGCGATGGCCTGTCTGCAAGCCTGGCAACTCGGCGGCGGCGCATTTTTTCGCCGCACGCTCGAGCAGACGCTGGATTATGTGCTGCGCGAATTGCAATTGCCCGAAGGCGGCTTCTGTTCGGCCACCGATGCCGACAGCGAGGGCCGCGAAGGCGCTTTCTTCGTCTGGAGCATGACTGAACTCGAAGAACTGTTCGACGAAGATGAACTTGCGCTGCTCATCAAACATTACGGCGTGAGCGGGGATGGCAATTTCGAGGGCGACAACATCCTGCATCTTTCGGCGCCTTTTCCGGAAGGAGAGGCCGGCGCGGCGCTGGATGCGATTCTGCTGTGTTTGCGCAGGCTGCGGTCAAAACGCGAGCCGCCCCTGCGCGACGACAAGCTCATTGCCGGCTGGACCGGCGCCATGATTGCCGCGCTCTGCCAGGCGGCCTGGGCGCTGGACCGCCCGGATTGGCTTGACGCCGCCGAGCGGGCGGCGAAGCATCTGTGGCAAGCCAATTATTCGGCCAAGAGCGGATTGCGGCGCATCTGGCTGCAAGGCTCGGTTTCCATCGACGGCCAATTGGAAGACTACGCGAATTTCGCGCTGGCCCTGCTGCAGCTTTCCGATGTAACCGGCAAGGCGGAGTATCTGCGGCAGACGGCAATACTCATGCGTGAAGCGCTGGCGCGGTTTCTCGACCCGCAAACCAGCGGCTTCCACCTCGCTTCCGAGGCGACCCCGGGCCCGCAACTCGTGCGCTCGCGCAACGCCAGCGACGGCGCCCAGATTTCCCCGGTGGCCACCGCACTGGAGTGCCTTATCGGCCTGCACCGCCGTAACGCGCTGCTGCCGGATGAGGATGCCGGCGAGTTTTCCGCCGAGCGCATTTCCGCCTGCATCGCCGAACTTGCCGCGGCCATCAATGAAAATCCCGTGGGACATCCATCCCTGCTGCGGGCCATCAATGCCTGGGAGTCTGGTGCTTGCGGGCCGGTCTTGAGCGTTGGTCAGGGCCGGGCGATCGTGCTGGCGCGCAGGTCGGAAAGCGAGCAAGGCCGGGCGCTGGAACTGCGCCTCAGAATCGCGCAAGGGTGGTACATTACCGCGCCGGGGCAAACTGAAGGCGCATTCGAACCGCTGTCAATCTCCCTTGCCGAGAGCGAAAGCAACTGGCGGCTCGGGGAAATGCGATGCGGCGGAGAGCGCGGGAGCCTGACCACTCCCGATGGAAAGGAAGTGGAAATCCTGCAAGGCGAAGTGCAGGCGCGAATCGCGCTCGCGCCCGCGGGAGAAGCATCAAGCCAAACCCGCCGCACCGATGAATTTGCCGCCTCAGCCGCCGTGCGCCTGCAAGTGCAACTCTGCTATGAAAACTCCTGCCAACTCCCTGAAACTCTGGGATTCCGCCTGTAAGCTACTGTTTTTCAATGAAACACGGCAATTTTGCACTCAGTTTGAAACTTGCCGCAACAATCGCACCATGGACGGCATGCACAATTTCCCAGAATGCAGGTTCCAGGCTGGCGTCACACCAGTCGCTCCAGGGATGGCACGAACAGCCTTAAGGAATCCCCAACGAGATTCTGCGACTGCGCTCCGCGCCGCGCGGAATGACGGGGGGGGGGGGTAAGGCCGAATTGCAAATCTGGTAGAATCCCGCCTCTTGCCTTGCCGTTGGGCGTTTTTCCGTGGAATTGACCGAAGAAAAGCTGGACGAGCGTCATCTCGACGCCCGCGAGGTGGTGGATGTCGTGGTGCGTTTCGCCGGAGATTCCGGCGACGGCATGCAGTTGACCGGCGCCAGTTTCACCCTGGCGACGGCGCTCTACGGCAACGACCTATCGACCTTTCCCGATTTTCCCGCCGAAATCCGCGCCCCGGTGGGCGCGACATTCGGCGTTTCGGCCTTTCAGATCTACTTTGGCTCGGAAGACGTCACCACCGCCGGCGACGCCCTCGATGTGCTCGTGGCGATGAATCCGGCGGCGCTGGCGACCAATCTGGCCAATGTGGTGGACGGCGGCCTGGTGATCGCGGACCGGGGAGCCTTCACCGCCAAGAACCTGGTCAAGGCCGGCTATGCCGCCAATCCCCTGGAAGACGGTTCCCTGGCCGGCTACCGGCTGCTCGATATCGACATCTCGGCCCAGGTGCTTGCCGCCGTGGAGCCCTTCGGGCTGGGCCACAAGGCGAGCCTGCGCTGCAAGAACATGTGGACCCTGGGCCTGGTCATGTGGCTTTTCGACCGCGACCGCGGCGCCACAGTCAACAATCTCAAGACCAAGTTCGCCAAACGGCCGGAAATCGCCGAGGCCAATATCGCCGCGCTCAATGCCGGCCACGCCTTTGGCGAAACCGCCGAACTGCCCTCGGGCATCCATGTGTACAGCGTGCCCCGGGCGCGGTCGGCGCCCGGGCTGTACCGCAATGTCACCGGCACCCAGGCGTTGGCCTGGGGGCTGCTGGCGGGAGCCGAACTGTCCGGCATCGACCTGCTGTTCGCCTCGTATCCGATCACGCCGGCTTCCAATCTGCTGCACGAGCTTTCCAACCGCGGGGATTTCCGCGTCGGCACCTTCCAGGCCGAAGACGAGATCGCCGCGGTCTGCACCGCGATCGGCGCGTCTTTCGCCGGCTCCCTCGGCGTGACCTCGAGCGCCGGCCCGGGCGTGGCGCTGAAATCCGAAGGCATGTCGCTGGCGATTTCCACCGAATTGCCGCTGGTGGTGATCGATACCCAGCGCGGCGGCCCGTCCACCGGCCTGCCCACCAAGACCGAACAGTCCGACCTCAACATGGCCCTGTTCGGCCGCCACGGCGATACGCCCATAGCGGTGATTGCTCCCGCCACGCCGCCGGAGTGTTTCGACATGGCCCGGGAAGCGGTGCGGCTGGCGACAAGATACATGACGCCGGTGATGCTCCTGTCCGACGGTTACCTGGCCAATGCCGCCGAACGCTGGAGAATTCCCAGGGTGGAAGATTTCGAACGGACTCCCGTGAAATTCGCCGAGGATTCCGGGGAATTCCGGCCCTCGAGGCGCGACCCGCAAAGCCTGGCGCGGAACTGGGCTCGTCCCGGCACGCCGGGGCTCGAACATCGCATCGGCGGCATCGAAAGCGACTATGACAGCGGCAATATCTCCTACGAGCCCGCCAACCACCAGCGAATGACCGACCTGCGGCAGGCGAAAATCGCCGGCATGGCCCGTGACATTCCCTTGCAGGCAGTCGATCAGGGCGCCGCTTCCGGCAAGCTGGCCGTGGTGGGCTGGGGCTCCACCTATGGCGCGATTCACCAGGGCGTCAAGCGCGCCAGGGGGGAAGGGCACGACGTTTCCCATATCCATGTGCGCCACCTGTGCCCGCTGCCGCGCAATCTCGGCGACCTGCTCGCGGGCTTTGGCGCGGTGCTCGTGCCGGAAATGAACACCGGTCAGTTCGCCCGCCTGCTGCGGGCGGAATATCTGCTCAATGTGGAAAGCCTGGGCAAGGTTTCCGGGCAGCCTTTCAAGATCGGCGAAATCCTGGCGGCGATCCATGCCAAATGCCTGGAGGCGGAACCGGCGCGATGAACCAGGCGAATCTGACATTGAAGGATTTCGCTTCGGACCAGGAAGTTCGCTGGTGCCCGGGCTGCGGCGACTACGCCATCCTGAAAACCGTGCAGAAATTGCTGCCGACCCTGGGCCGGCCGAGGGCAAACCAGGTGTTCGTTTCCGGCATCGGCTGCTCCTCGCGCTTCCCCTATTACATGAATACCTACGGCTTCCACACCATCCACGGCCGGGCGCCGGCGATCGCCACCGGCGTCAAGCTGGCCAATCCGGAACTCGATGTCTGGGTCATCACCGGCGACGGCGACGGCTTCAGCATCGGCGGCAATCACATGATCCATACCTTGCGCCGCAATCTGGACATGCAGGTGCTGTTGTTTAACAACGAAATCTATGGATTGACGAAAGGCCAGTATTCGCCGACTTCGCGGCTGGGAACCCGCTCGCCGTCTTCACCCGCGGGCTCCATCGACCCGCCGCTTTCACCCTGCGCCGTGGCGCTCGGCGCCGGCGGCAGTTTCGTCGCCCGCTCCATCGACACCCACGCCAAACACCTGTCGGCGGTCATCGGCGCCGGGTACGCCCACAAGGGCACGGCCTTCATCGAAATCCTGCAGAACTGCCCGATCTACAACGACGGCATATTCGAGCCGGTCAAGGACCGCCAGACCGCCCCGGATTTCCGCGTGGAAGTCGAGCACGGCAAGCCTATCGTCTTTGGCGGGAAAAGGGAAAAGGCGATTCGTCTGGACCGGGATCGGCTTTGCCTGGAAGTGACCGGCGCGGACGCCGGAGACGCGCTCATTCACGACGAAAGCAATCCGGTCCTCGCGCAACTGCTCGCGGCCATGGGCGGCCCCGGATTTCCCATCGCCATCGGCGTTCTGTACCGGCGCCGGCAGCCAAGCTTTGACGAAGAATTCTCCCGCCGCAAGGGCAAGTCGAAAGAAGGCAATCTCGCCGCCCTGCTGCAAAGCGGCAATACCTGGGTCGTTGACTGAGAAAAATCAGGGAACGCCGTATAGCAACTGGCTGAAATCGCCGATGTGGACGCGATAGTCGCGTATCCCGTCGCCGTTGGCGTCGGTTTCCACCAAGCGGAAGTCGTCGGGCCCGATGGCGGACTCATCGGGCAACTCGCCCTCGAATGCATAAGCGGGCCGAAACCGCCCCCGGCCCGCGATGGTGATCACCCCGGTTTCGAACCAGTCGGTGGACGCTTCGAGCCCGAGCGACGCCAGGAAATCGTAGAGGCTGTCGCTTGCGAATCGGGGCAGGAGGCGTTGTTCGCGGTTACTGTATTCGCCATCCGGGTATGCGCCGCCGACAACGATAAGCGAATGCTCGGGACTGGCCGGGTTTTCCTCTTTCGACAATGCAAAAGTCAGTCTGGACGTACTCGTGTAATGTTCCACCGTACCGCTTTCGAGGCCAGACTTCACAGGATTCGATCTGTAGGAAAAACTCGCGGAAATATTTGAGTCACTGCCGCTCAAGACGATTCCGCCGTTCTGGTTGATTCTGACCTGGTATCCAAGCGCGCTGGCGTACCCCGCGAAACTGACGATATTCATGGATGCCGGAACCAGCGTTGTTGCCAGACCCCGCGCAACGATCAAGACGCTGCCGTTTTCAAGCAGGAAAAGTCCACTCGGAATGTCCGTGGAAACCACTTTTACGCTTGCCGCATTTACCCCAAAGTACTCATCGCCCGTTCGAATTGCCGTGTACAGCAACTCTCCCACATAGCCGGTTTCCGTTGCGCCACCGAATGCCTCGTCAATAAGCCGCGAAACGCTCAGGTAAACCTCTTCCTCGGATTCCACGGTTACCAATCCGATCATATCGGTGTCGGCGAACTCGGCAAGATCTTCCATGAGCAAATCAGCCTCGGATCCATCGAGGCCGGCCTGCATCAGTCTCCAAGGCACCTCCTGATCGAATCGTAAAATCGTAGACTGGAAACCTTCGGATGATCCCCGCAGGAGACCTCGTTTGCCAATCCAGTTGCTTGCGAGATCGATTCCGGTCGCATCAATCAGGGTTTGCAGCAGTTTCCTGTCTGATTTCAGTCGCGTGGAGAATTCGATTTCGTCCGATAAGGAAAGAGGGGAAGCGCGGTCGGTTGATATCGATTCAAGAAAGGCGTCAAAAGCGCCTTGCGGGATCTTCGAGATATTTTTGAACTCATTTTCGTCAAAAGAACGACCATACACCGAAAACACGAACTCCCCGACGGCTTCGAGGAAGTCGCCGGCGACTTCCAGGTTGGCCGTTCCCTCCTGCGCGGAAATCCATGTCGAGGCGAACTTGCCGCAACTGTCGAGGAATCTGGAGATTTCCTCATCGAAGGCCAGCCGCGCTTTTGGATTATCGCGCGAAGTCATGCTGGGTAGAGGAAATGGCATGAACTGGCGAATGGCGCCATAAGCGGTTCGCACTGCCGTCCCCGATTCTTCTTCGGCGGAGAGTAATCCGGCGCGGGCCAGTCGGGTTGAAATCTCTATTTGTTTTCGAGAACTTTCCAGCAGGGCTTGCGCTTCCTCCGGCATTACGCCCCCTTCGTTCATGTCCTCCATCGCTTCCGAACTTTCGTGGATCAATCTTCGCAGTTCGCGTAGATCAGCGCTTGTCGGTGTTGCCGTTCCGACCTGGTCAAGCAGATCCTTCGTCGCCACCGATATTTCTCGATTCATGGACTGCGGGCCGTCATTGTCCCGCACGGTTACGGATGCACGGTCGGGATTTGAATAGATGACTTCTTCCGCATACGGATTTTCTCGCGGGGGACACAAGGCAATCGACGATTCGCAGGCCGCATCCGCCGAATAGCCGATGCCCGGACCGATGCTTACGGTCAGTGTGTACAGCGGCCGATCTTCGTCGTCGTCCCGGGTTGGCACAAGCAGAGCGGATTCCCCCGATTCTCCGATGGTGGCCTGAATTGTGAATTCTTCGAGGCCGTGAACTTCATGCTCCAGCATTCTCGGGTCGCCGGGGTCCCGGCCGGTTGTTGTTCTGTAGTGGGATACATGCAAATCGACCACGAGATTGGCGGCGGGTTTTGGCTCGACCGTCAGAATGAACTCCGCATCCTCGCCTTCGGTGACAAAACCGTCCCCGCTGCGCCAGATGCTGACCGCGGGAAGCTTGCCATCTTCGGAATTGCCGGTCTGGGCGATCGAATTCTGGATAAAGACGAATGTCATGCAAACCGCGAGCATGGGACATCGCCAGCTTTTGCCGCTGTGCACAATGGAAAGTTGGCTTGGTAACGCCTGCAAAAACAGCAATTCTCCCCGAGGCTTCATGAAACTTCCGGCAACCTGCATACGGTGGGCACAGGCAGCCATTGTCGTGGGAATCCATGATGACCGCAATGGTTGGTCTCGCCAGTCAGGCGAGTTGGCGTTTAACCAGGTCGCGGAAGACACCAGGGGTTTGCATGAGTTCGTTGAAGGAGCCGCTTTCCACAACCCCGCCGGCTTTCATGACATAGATGCGGTCGGCCTGTTCGAGGGTTGAGAGACGATGGGCGATGACGATGCGGGTGGAGGTGAGGGCGGCGAGGTTGTTCATCACCTGGGCCTGGCTTTCGTTGTCGAGCCAGTTGGTGGCTTCGTCGAGCAGCATGATGCGCGGGCTGCGAATCAGCGAACGGGCGATGGTGACGCGCTGGCCTTCGCCGCCGGAGAGCACGCTGCCGCTGGCGCCCACGGGCGTCATCATGCCCATGGGCATGGCCTTGATTTCCGCATCGATGCCCGCGGCGCCGGCGGATTGCCAGACTTCCTCGTCAGTGGCCCCTTCGTGATGGGCGACGATGTTGTCCCAGATGTCTTCCGGATGCAGCCGCACCGACTGGGGCACCGCGCCGATTCTCCGGCGCAACTGCTCCAGGTTGAGGCGCCGGAGATCGCGTCCGTCGAAGTAGACCGCCCCCGAGGTCGGGGTTTCCAGCCCGAGGGCGAGGCGGAACAAGGTGCTTTTCCCCGCGCCCGACTCGCCGGCGATGGCGATGAACTCCCCCGGTCTGGCGTGAATCGTGACATCGTCGAGAATCAACGGGCCATCGGCATCGTAGCGGAACGAGATATGGTCAAAAAGCACTTCTCCGCCCAGATGGGTAACGGGTTCGCCGGCCGTGGAAGTTTCTGGAACAGCCTCAAGCAGAGGGCGCGTCTGTTCCAGCCCGGGCAGCGCCGCGGCGATTGCGCCGAAGGATTCTCCGAGTCGGGCCAAGGCTGAATGGAATACGATGAACACGGTGTAGATCACCAGGAAATCACCCACCGCAAGCAAAGGCCCTTCGCCGCCGGCCACTGCGTAAAACAGCACCGCTCCGGCCAGGAAGGGAAGCGCGGCGCCGAAGGCCTGCAAATGCCCTTCGAGCGCGCCGAGTTGCAATTCGGCGCGCTTCTGCTCGCGATAGTCCCGGGCCCAGATGGCGAAAGCCGATCCTTCCGCGCTTTCCACGCGAATCTTGGCGATTCCGCCAACGATCTGGAACAGTCTGCCGGCGATACCGCGCACCCCGCTCGCCATTCTCCCGTATGGCGAGATCTGGCGCAGCCCCAGCGCCAGGGTCAGCAGCAGTGAAGCCAGGCTGAAAGCGAGGGCGACCAGACCCAGCCTGGCGTCGTAGAGGGATATGACGCCGAAAACCGGCAACAGAAAGATGACGGCAAGTACGCTGTCCGCCACCGCGCCCTGAATGCTGTCGCGCAGATTGTGGAAAGTCATCCCCCGCATGGCGAGGTCGCCGGCGGGATGGCGATGCAGGATATGCGGCGGCAGCCGCAGCAGCCGGTCCCAGAATGCGGCTTCGATTCGAGTCCAGAAACGGCCTTCCAGCCGCATCATCGCCATGCCCTGCAACAGGTGCAGCAGCGCTCCAAGCAGAGCGAAACCCGCCACAGCCGCGGCAAGCGCATAGATGACGCCCGGATTTCCACCCTGAATGACATGATTCGCCGCAATTCCCAGGCCAAGCCCGGGAACCAGCTTGATGAGCCCCGCCGGAAGCCCGGCCAGTACGAGCCTCACCAGATCGCTGGCTGACCCCCGCAGTCCCATGCGCAGCATTTCGCCGGCGCCGATGCTTTCCGCCGGTAATGGCCGGTAGAAAACCCAGGCGTCCTCAGCCAGTTCGCTGGCGCGTGCGGCGGTAACCCGGAACTGGCGCCTGCTGACCGGGTCGTACATTCGATAACGGCCAAAGACGCCCGGCAGCAACGCCACCGGTTGGCCGTCCTCGGCGCGGAAGGCCAGCATCGCGTTACTGTCGCCACGCCACCATTGATCTTCGGCCTTGAGTTGGACACGTCGGGACCGCGCCAGCGAGGCGTCGATCACATCGCCCAGGGTCAGGGGTGCTTCGGAGCCGGGTGGGCGTGGCGAAATCCGGAACTCGATTCCCTCCCGACGTCCGATCCTTCGCAAGGCGTCGGCGAGAGCCGCGTCTTCGGCGCCGTCGTATTTTTCGAGAGGAAGATCGTAGATGTTGAAGAGTCGTTGCCGAGCCACGTTTTCGTCTTCCCGGCGGCTGCTTGCCCGGGCTCGCTCGAGGTTGGCGTGATCGACCACGGCGAGCCGGCGATTCAGCCGCTCCAGGGAAAAGGCCAGCCGGTGAAAGGAGGCCAGCGCCGGCAGCAGGGCGCCTTCCCGCGCCAGCGCCGCTGAAGATTTGAATTCCAGTTCCACTGTGTCGAACAAGTTCAGCCAGGTCGCCGGAGTAAGCGGCACGGGACCGCCGGGTGACTGTTGCATTCCGGCGAATTCGGCCAGATCCACCAGGTCCATGTACAGATTCGAGCCTGGCGGCGCTTCGGCTATCCAGACCACGCCGCGCCGGACCGACAGGTTCCCCGCCTGGGCGGAAGTCGTTTCCGGAACCGCCAGCGAATCGGGCCTTGGACGATAATTCACGTAACGCGACAGCGTCTCCGCCAGCTCGGTCAGCCAGATATCCGCCTGACCCGCAAGTTCCAGAGGTTCCGCTTGGGCGAAAGCGCCCTGCGGCAGGCGCCTCAGCACCGTTCCGGGAACTCCCTTGGCAAGCAGGCTCAGGGTCGTGCCATCCTCGTCCGGGGCAATTCCGGGCAAAATCCTGCCCGACTTCGCCCGCAGCAAATGTTGCGCCGCCGCCCGTTCGACACCATCGAGAAACTCCACCACGAAAAGATCCACCGCGCCCTGTTCGATAAACCACACACAATCGGGATCGTCGAGGCTGACGGGCTGATTGCCGGCGCAGGGTACGGGTTCACCGTGATCCGCGGCGAGATCGGACAGACTTTTATTTCGAGTGGTCATTGCGAAGAAGCCTTCACCAGCTTGCAGTAGGCGCCGTCCGGGTCCGCAATGAGGCTGTCATGGTCGCCGCGCTGCACTTCCACGCCCTTGTCGAGCACGATGATTTCATCGCAGTCGCGCACGGTGCTGAGCCGGTGGGCGATGATCAGGCAGGTGGCGCCGCGCCGCCGCAGGGCGTCATCGACGAATTCCTCGGTGGCGGCGTCAAGGGCGCTGGTGGCTTCATCGAGGATGATTATAGTGGGATTGCCCACCAGCGACCGGGCGATTTCGAGACGCTGCCGCTGTCCGCCGCTGAAGTTCACTCCGCCTTCCTCCACCCGGGCCGAGTAGCCACCCGGGCGGCGCAGGATTTCCTCGTGCATGCAGGCGTCCCGGGCCGCCGCGATGATGGTTTCGTCGGGAATGGCCGGATTCCACAGGGTGATGTTCTCGCGCACCGAGGCGGAAAACAGCATGGCGTCCTGGTCCACCATGGAAATGGACCGGCTCAGCACTTCGGCGGGAATTTCCCGCCACGGCTTGCCGTCAAACAGGATTTCACCCGCCCAGGGCTCGTTCAGCCCGGCAACCAACCGCGAAACGGTGGATTTTCCAGAGCCGCTCGGCCCGACGATGGCGACTCTTTGCCCCGGCCTGATTCGCAGATTGAAGTCCTTGATCAGCGGCGGCTTGCTGCGGTTGTAGCCGAAGGTGATGTTGCGCAACTCGACCTGACCGGCCAGTTGCAGTCGGCCGTTGAAAGTGGAAATCGAATCCTCTCCGCGGTGCGGATCCTGACTCAGGGGCGCGGGAACCACTTCCGCAACCGCTTCGGCCAGGTCTCCCAGGCGGTGCATGTCGGTTTCCAGGCTCTGACGCCGGTTGGCCAACGCGACAAAACGGCCAACCGGTGCGAAAAACATTGCCGCGAGCACATAAAATCCCGCCCAGGCGCCAAGAGTCATGTCGCCGGACATGACCCGAATGGCGCCGAAAGCGAGAATCGCCGCGCTGACCATGGCGGCGGCAAGACCCGACAGGGCCGAACCCAGGTGATCCAGTTCCGAGGCGCGTTGGCGCATGTTCAGTTCCAGGGACTGCTGACCGCTCCAGCGCGAGTACATCCGGTCGTCGGCGCCAATCATGCGCAGGTTGTCGGCGTGGCTCAACATTTGCAGCCCGATTCCCACCAAAAGGCCCCGTTCGCGCCGGAGCGAGTACATCCGCTCCGCGCCAAGGCGCATGATGGCGTGGCTGAGCCCGGCGTAAAGCGCCGCCAGCCCCAGCACGATCAGGGTCAGCGTTCCATCGACAAAGGCCATGGCGGCGAGCAGCACCAGGCTCATGGAAACTTCGATCAGCAAGGCAAGAAACCGGCCGGTCAGGTCTTTGGCGACCTGGTCTATGGACAGGATGCGCTGGGTAAGGTCGCCCACCATGCGGTGGCTGAAAAATTCCACCGGCAGCCGCAGCAAACCCGAGATCAGCCGGTTGCTCATGACAATGGAAACGCGAACCGCCAGCTTTCCCAACAGTTGCTGCTTCAGCAGGGCCAGGCAGTAGGTCATGATGCCGGCAAGCAACATTATCGATGCCAGAACCACGCCCTGGGACTCCCGGCCATCGAGAATCCGATCCAGAAAGGCGCCGAGGGACGCCGGTACGAGCAGTGCCAGCAAGGCCAGCAGCAAGCCGCAGGCGAAGGCGCCGGCGAGCAGGTCCCGGGACTTGCCGAGCCAGCCGCGGAGCCGCTTCAGGATGCCGGGACGGTTGCCTCCGGGCCTGAAATCGGGCCCGGCCTTGAAAGCCAGCGCCACGCCGGAAAAACTTCGCTTGAAATCCTCGTTGGAAATGCGTCGCCGCCCGAATGAAGGGTCGTTGAGGTACCAGAATCCGCTATCGAATCCTTCGAGCACCACGAAATGACGGAATTCCCAGAACAGGACCAGGGGCATCCGCATTGCCTGCAGCTTGTCCGGCGCCAGGTATTTTCCCGAACATTCCAGGCCGTAGGATCTGGCCGCGCGGAGGAGTCCCGCGGCGCTTGAACCATCGCGACTCACTTCACATTTGTCGCGGAGCTCACTCAACGACGCCCAACGCCCGAAATGGGCCAATACGCTACCGAGACAGGCGGCGCCGCACTCGGTGGCGTGCATTTGCAGAATGAGAGGCGTCTTGATTCTCTGCCCGACCGATTCCCGGGCCGGGTTTTCCGATCCCCGCGACGCCATTCAGAATCACCCCAAACCCAATAGCGCTGCGGGAGATTGTCTGCCAAGCGTAATTTCTATCCGGCAGGGCGCAGATGGCGGAAGCGTCAGTTGCCGGCCCTGCTCCAGGGAAATGGTGACCTGGTACAGCGAAGCCGGCGGCGGGGAACCCATGGCTTCCGGCCAGGCGGGAGCCGCCGCCACGACAAGCGAGGCGAGTTCGCCGGAAAGCCGCAAGGTTCCAGCGCCATCAACAAGCGCAATGCTGAGTTCGGCGCCCGGACCAATATCCCGGGCCAAGTCGTGCTCCAGCCATACCAGCGCCTGGAGCGTGCGCCCATCGTCCGGCACTTCGGACAGTACGCCATCCAAGGCAATACTGCGGGCAATACTGCCGAAAACAAGCCAGCCACAAAAGGCGGTCAGGGCTAGAGTCACTGTCGCTATCAGCACTCGCTCATGGGGCGCCGACACAGTCAGCAGGCGGTCGAGTTTTTCTCGGTCATCCTTGGCTTCGGCCGCCATTTTCTGAAACGGGTCGATAAACACGAAGTCTCCGGGCTGCGGGGGATAAGAAAATCTTATCGCCAACTTAAAAAAAAGCAACTTGCCCCGGGAGCTTCCCTTCTTTATTATATGCCCTCTGGCTCAAATCAGTTGATCTGAGGCGGGGGGTTTGGCAGTGCGAAGTCTCGGCAATGTCAAAGAATGTTTTCACTTGAGGAGAATGATCATGCAAACAGCAGAAGAAATGCGCACGCATTTGACCCGGAAAGCCGCGGAGGACGCGGAGTTTCGCCAGCGGCTCATTGACGACCCGAAAGGCGCCCTGAATAGCGAACTGGGCATCACCATTCCCGAAAGCATGGAGATCAAGGTCCACGAGAGCGATCTCCAGACCGTGCATCTCGCCTTGCCCGTGAACGGGGACATGACCGAAGAGCAGCTCGAGGCCATCTCCGCCGGCCTGAGTTGCTGCATGTAGTCTCTTCCCGCCACAGCCGGTTATCCGGTTTTCGACCCTTGCGGCGGCATGTGGCCCGGAGCGTCAGGCTCCGGGCTCACAGGTCGCTGTTTTGTTGTCTGCAGACCGTATTCCATGGAAACCACGGTCGCTGAGCATTATTCCGCCCTGACCGAGCGCATGGAGCGATTCGGCGGCGATCTGCTGTCCTGTCATTTCGGCCTGTGGGGACCGGAAACCAAATCCCACCGGGAAGGACTGATCCGGTCAAACCAGACTCTGGTCAAGGGTCTGCTGCTCAAGCCTGGACAGCGTATCCTCGATTCCGGCTGCGGAATTGGCGGCACGGCTATCTCGCTGGCCGAAGAGTACGGTGTCCAGGTCACCGGCTTGACGATCTGCGAACCCCATATCGAAGTGGCGACGCAATACGCGAAGGAACGCGGCATGGAGCATCTGGTGGAATTCCGCTACGGCGACTTCATGGACCTGCCGTTCCCCGACGCCTCATTCGATGCCGTGCTGAATCACGAATCCTTCTGCTATGCGCCGGACAAGCTCGTCTATCTGCAAGGGGTCCATCGGGTGTTGCGGCCGAAAGGACGCTGGCAGGCGCTGGAAGGGCTGCTCACCGGCGCGACCCTGACCGAATCCCAGCGGGAACTGCACGCCACGGTCCAGCGGGGATGGCGCATGCCGCCGCTGGAGCCCTGGCGCCGGGTTTTGGAGATCATCGCGGAAGCGGGCTTCGCGCAGCCGGGCGCCGAGGACCTTGACGCAGAAGCCGCGCCTTCCACCAAGGGGATACGCGACGGCTGGATGTTGCTTGAACTGTTCGGCTCGGGGCGGGAGAAAGTCACTCCCGCCGCCCGGGAATTCATGGAAGCGAGCATTGCCTATGACCAGGGACTGCGGGAGGAGGCATTCACCTACCGGTTCCTGTCGGGAACCAGACCGGACCGGCGACTCCGGTCGTAATCCGGTCTTCAGGCGAACATTCCGCCGTTCAATATCATGAATACGTAGCCCTTCGCCCTGGTCAATTCGCCTTCCGACACCACAAGCTTGATGTGATGAATGCCTCGCAACAGCATATACGGCCCCGCCCGGCCAAAAATCGGGGTGGGCTCGGCGGGCCAGCCCGCCAGCGCCGTCAGCTTTTCCGGAAGCGCCATTCCCGTTCCGGTCAGGGCTTCCAGGAATGCGTCCCAGTCATTGGGGTCGTCGAGCCAGTAGCGCGGGTCGTCGGCCAGGCGGTGGTTGTTGCAGAAGCTCAGGCCAAGGGAGGGCCCTACGCCATCCCGGCGAATGTCCAGATGCGCGCCAAGGCTCTTGAATCCACCAACTGCTTCGAATTGCGAGAGGGAATCCGCCAGCGAGGAAACGTCGCCGGGCCAGCCGATGCGCTCCAGGAAATCCAGAATCTGCGCGAAACTGCCGAACTTCATGGCAGCCAGGCGAATCGAACGTTGCCGCGCCGGGAAAGCGCCGATGGACTCGAGCCGGGTTTCGTCTCGCAGGGCGAGGAAAACGTTCTCCGCAACCCTCCGTTCATCCGCATCGGGCTTCCAGCCCACGGCGGACACCAATGCCTCCACCACTGCGCCCACATCCTCCGCACTGTCCCGTCGACCGGCAATCATCGGGCGTTCCGATGGTCGCAGGAACAAGCCCGGCGCCGCCCGTTCTTCATTGCTTGCCGACGCCACGTCATACTCAAGCATCAGCTTGCGGCTGACGATTCTGCGAAGCTGTGAATCGTCGCGGTCGGTATCTTGCAGCAGATTCATGACCTGGCGAGTGCAGGCGTCCGCCTCGCCGGAATTCGCCTGTTGCCGGAAAAAGTCCGCTATCAGGGTGCCGCCGGCAAGCGAGAGGCCGATGTCGGCCGCGGGCCTGCCGTCGTTCAGCGGCAACTCGAAGCCGAAAGGGAAGGCTGCGAAGGTTGCCGGCAGATTCCCGAGCCGGTCGCAAATCGCCCTCAATTCCCGCTCACCCACAAGAACGGCCGGGATCTGCGGCCTGAAGTTTCCCAGCAATTCAGCCATGGTGTCGGTTTCACCCGCCAGACGTTGCTGGGTGAAGTCTCGTCCTTCGTCATATTCCATAGTAGCGCCTCACGCGATTACCGGCATGTTGTTAAGTTCGGATTCGGTCAATGGTTCGGTGCGATGTCCCATGCTCACCGGCACGTCATACAGTCGTCCCGGCGCCAGTCTTTCCCAGAAATGACGCATTCCCGGGACGATGACCCGGACCACGGGCATGCCGACATCGGGCCGGGTCTGATCCAGCGCGAGCAACTCCATGCCTTGGGCTTCCGCCAGACTGCGACAGTATTCCACATCGTCGCGGGTGTCCGCTGTATTGATCTGTGGAAAATCTTCGGCCTTGCGCGGCGCCTTGTCCAGCGCCGGCGCCAGCCAGTCGCAATCCGCCAGACGCGCGGTTTTCCACCACCATAGCGCCAGGGGGTCGTCAATCGCGGGCTTGCCGTCGCCGGATCCGGGGCGCGGCAACCAGGTCAGGCACTGGTTCAGTTCGCAGATTGAGCGCAGCGCGGCGATGCGGGGGTCGGCATGGGCGCCGGCGCCGTAGATGATGTCTTCGCTGTCGGCGTCGGGCCTGCGGGACAGGGCGACGAAAGTCGGGATGCCCAAATCCGCGGTGATATCGAGCATCCACATTTCGCGATCTTGCCGACGATAGTAGTCCTTCGCCGAGTTGAGGTAGTCGTCGTCGAAGCTGTCCATATCCACCGCCGGCATTCGCAGCCTGTTGTACCACCAGATGGCGAAGGCGTCCCGCTCGGCAAGCTCGTAAAAGCCCTGCAGGATCGCCTCTTCCAGGGTGTTGCCGGCGGCGCAGCCGTTGGAGTCCGCCACCTGGTCGGAGGGACCGCGCAGTTCCGCCGGAACGCCGTACAGCATGGAAGTGGGCAGCCAGCGATGCCGTTGCCGGCTGAGGGACCACACCGGACTCCAGTCGATTTCCGCATCGGGGTCGAGGCGCGGCGGGACCACATTGTATGGGTGTCCCCTGGCATTGATGTTTTCGGCATTGTCGAGTTGCGTCTCGCTGAAAAGCTGCACGCTGTTGGGATGGATCGCCTCGTCGCCGAAGTCCCGGAGTCGCCCGCGCTTGCGGATTTCGTCGCCGTGCAAGACGCCGCAATATCGTTCCACGGCTTCACAGAGCGCGCTGGCCTCGGACTGTTCCCGGTCGCCGCCCTTGCCGGCGCTCTTGCTGCGCAGGCTGCGCCGCAGGGAATTGAGTTGCCGGCCGCGGATGCCCACATTGCTGCCGGCCCAATAGACGTGGAGCCAGGAATCGCTTTCGTCGGTGGCGCGGTTAAGCCAGCTCACCACGCCGCTTACCGGGCTCACCAAATGGCGGTATTTTGCCAGGGTGGCTTTCGGGGCCACCGAGCGCGCGCCGCCGCTATTGCTGACGGCTTTGGGACTGGCTTGCAGGCGCATTGGAGCCGGCGGACGGTCCGGCCGGTACAACTCTTCATCGCCGCAGGCCGGACATTGCGGGCGTCGCATGACCGGATGCCGCGAACTCTCGAAACTTCCCATTTGCATCGCCATTACCGAATCGTGCAGCGGGGCCGCTTCGCCGAACACCACATGTTTGGCGATTTCCGCGGCTGCGAGCCCAAACAGTGCATCCATGGCCCCGGGCTCTGCCGCAAAGGGCTTGAAGGCAAGCTCTTCACCTCCCCTGTTGCGCAGGAAATTGTGAACCTCCTGGTGGCTGCGCAGGCGGTAGGCCAGACAGGTCCAGCAGGGACCCCCGCCGTCGGCGCGGAAAACGGGGCCGAACAGGGGCATGATTCCCCGGGGGCGAAGCAGCATCCAGGGTGAGCCCGCGGCAAGCTGCTGTCGATTCACTGTCGCAAAGCGTTCTTCCAGATAATCCTCGCAAGGAAACACCGTCAGAGCCGGGTTTTCCGGCGTCAACCGCAAGCCAAATCCCGTCAGATGCGGGATGAATGAATCGCCGTCGCCGCATACCGCAATGCGTGATTCCACCAGCCGCTGCTCGGCCCAGCGCGGCGAGGCGCCCAGGGATGACCACCAGGCGGCCCGCTCCCGCTCCATGCCGTGATCGGCGGATACCAGATAACCCTTGCGGGAGAGTGAAACCAGCGTCGTGACGATACTCAGCGCGTCGTGGGAGGATTCCAGCGCGGCCATGATTTCCCGCTGGCTGTGCCGGCCGTCCAACAGGGGCAGCAAGTCGCAATAGAGTTCGCCGTGGAGCAGGGTGTTGAAGGTTTCCGAGACCAGCAGGGCCTGCCCCTCCTCTATCACATGGAGTCGCAAATGGGGAGTTAGCGCGGGAAGTTCGACCAGACCCTGATCCGCAGGAGTGGTTCTCGCCAGGACACCGTTCCCGGAACCCGCGGTTTTCATTACCCTTCCGGGTCGTGTTGGACTGGACCGGGCGATGGTTTGGCTCCCGCTCCGTTTTCGCGTATCTGTTCGAGGATTTCGCGGCTTCGGCTGCCAACAGGCGAATTGCCAGTCTCGTAGACGCATCGCGCCCCGGACAGGTCCGCAAGTTTGGTCCCGGGGTCGCTGCGAAACCCGGCCAATTCGTCAAGCGGCATTGTGACAATCCGCGTGTTTTTTTCGACATCTCGCGGCGAATGGGAAAACAGCAGGCTGTTCCGGCCCAGACTGGCAAGGGTTTCCCGGAAGCGCCGGCACAGATGTTCGCTGTTCGCCGGGGACAGGCCATCGTGCACGAGCAGCAACTCGAGCCGCGTTTCGGGAAATGCCTCCCGGCTGGCGAGATCACCGAGAAAAATCGCCGCCAAGCCGCCTTCGCCCAACGGCCCGCGGCGGTCGACAAAATCCGCTACCACGGCGGACAGCACGGTGACGATCGAAGCTTCGGCGAGATTCGACAGCGCGATTTTCGCCTCGTCCGGCGACAGGTTGCCCCGCACCACGTGCATGCCGACCTGGAAGGCCTTGTCGTTCGACCAGTTGCGCAGGGTTTCCGCGGCGTCCCCGGCGTCCGCCATGGGGATTTCGGCGATCTGGCCGCGCATTTCCGCCACATCCATTTCCCGGGTCCAGTACAGCCGCGTCAGGCCGCGGCGGGCGATGGACTCGGATTCCGGATCCGGCCCGAAACCCCTGGGCAGATCGAGATCGGTAAACTCGCGATCCTGGAGATTGTCGAGCAATTCCGGGTTGCTTTCTATCCACCGGGCAAGCCTGGGCTCGGCGGCGAAAATCTCGACGATGGCGTCGAAAGCCTCCGGGCGGGAAACGGCAACCGGGCTGTCATAGGCGCTCCAGTCCTCGATCTCCGGATAAAAGCGCCGGCGCCATTGATCCACCAGGGGGTCCATCAACCGGAACCAGCGCTTGGGCCACAGCACCACCGACATCAGATCGCCGTAACTTCCCGGCAACTGGGGCGATTCGTCGGCATTGCGGAACTGCAGCAGGGGATAGTGCCGGCTCGCCATGGCATGATGGTCCGCGTGACGCTGCATGTTGAAGAACATCCAGTTGCTGTACTTCCAGTCGGCGCTCCAGGAATGGCGGGGCATGACCTTCTCCCAGCGCCCGTTCGGAAGGCGGACCCGGCGCAGCCCGTAATGCTGCAGGTAGTTGCTGATCTTCATCGAAAAGACACAGCCGTAACCCAGCAGGATAAACACCAGCAAGGCCCAGACGCCTCCCATCCAGTACGTCAGCCCGAACCAGAACGCCAGCCCCAGGCCATAGCGCCAGAAGGGGTTGCTGGCGTGCCAGACCGGCAGTTGCCTGCGCGCCAGCCGCTCGCGGGCGACTTTCCAGGATTGGGTCAGATTGCTGGCGATTTCCCTGGGCAGATAGGCCCAGAAGCTCTCCCCCTTGCGGGCGGATCCCGCATCGTATGGCGTGCCGACCTGGGCGTGATGGATATAGACATGCTCGGTGGCGTACTGGGGATACGAGGCGGAAGCGAGGAGAAACTCGGCCAGACGTCTTTCCCAGGTCGTGCGGCGATGCACGAGTTCGTGGCCGACGATGAAAACCGCCTGGGCCTCGGTTACCAGAATGAGCGCCAGCAACGCGTCTTCCCAGACGGCGAAAGGATTGGCCGCCAGAATTTGCCACATGCCGAAGATCAGTGTCGGAGGCCACAACACCGCCCACAACCACACCGGCGCGTTATGCCAGCGCAGTTGCCGCTCCGGGATCCTGGTCGGGTCCATGTTGCGCCCGTCCAGTCCGATCAGCTTGTCAACCCTGCCGCCGACGGTGGCGAAGAACAGAAAGGGCGGCAGCAGCCACCAGCCGCCATACAGGATTGCGGTGAAAATCAGCGGAAATATCCCCAGCGGCAGGTAATGGGGCAGGGCGTTGAGCAGCGAGGGCTCGATCATTCTGGGTGTTATGGCCTCTGGCAGGCCTGGCGCTCCAGTGGCCGCGCTATCTTGTGGCATTGCATCGTCCCGGCGGTCTTCCGTGCAGAGGGCTATGGTAACACCGGCGCGAATAGGCGAAAATCCCCGGCAGGGAGAACCGGAAGAATATCGGAACGGGAAAATGGACCAGAGCGATAAGGAATCTGTTATCGAACATGGCAACAAGGCCATTCGTTACTACCACGATGAAACCCGCGGACTGTATCTCAGGGGATGGAATCGGGACCATATCCATTTTGGCTTGTTTGAGCCCGGGGAGTGCCCCGAGCCGAACGAATGGTTTTCGGAATCGGAAGCCGTTGCCCGCGCCGTGGTGCGGATGGTGGAAACCACGGTCGCTCCCGCTGAAATCCAGGCGCGGCATCATGTGGTGGATGCCGGCTGCGGGGTGGGCGGAGCGGCCATACATCTCGCCCGGACGCGAGGCTGCAAGGTCACGGGGGTCAATATCGTCGACTTGCATCTGGAAATTGCCGGCGGCAAAGCCGCCGAAGCCGGCCTTGACCGGCTGGTTTCCTTCGAGTGGGCCGATTGTTCGCGGCGCCTGCCTTTTCCCGACAACTCGGTCGATGTCGTCCTCAATATCGAAAGCGCCTGCCATTATATCGACCGCAGTGCTTTCCTGCGTGAAGTCCACCGCATTCTCAAGCCATCGGGCAAGATCGTGGCGACGGACTGGATGGCGCGCGACGGCTTGACCGAAGCGGAATATGACAGATACATCGAGCCCATCTGCAAACCTTACGCCCTGCTCAGCCTGGAATGCCCGGCCTCGTATCGGGAAAGGCTGGCTGAAGCGGGCCTGGAAGTCCGGGAATTCGAAGGATTCCATGGAAAAGACGCGGCCAATGTGCAAGTCCTCGAAAATGCCTGCAAGCTGATGGCCGGTCTGATGATCGGCGGAACGCGCACCCCGGAGATGGATCGCGTGTACGGCCAGTTGCAACCACTCCATGAAGCCTGGAGCGCCGGCTACTTCGAACTCAGGCGATACTGCGCCCAAAAGGCGGCGGCGTAGCTCCGCATCCCTGCCTGGCTATCGGTGAACCGGTTGTGCCTGACCCGCCTCAGCGCGGGTCAAGGCGCAAGAAGCGGCGCGGCGGAAATCCGGTGAGAAAACGAACGAACAAGCCGACATCGTAGACTTTCGCCACCCGCTCAAGCTCGGCGCCGCTCAGCGGCACGGCGAGATAGGGTTCGGGTTCGCCGTCGGTTACCACTTCCACTTGCGGCCGCGCCGTCGCCTGGCGGTACCACTGCCGCGGCCAGTGGTTCGCGGCGATGTAGAGATTGCCGTCGATATCGCGCCGGGACAGCACCCGCTCGTTACGGGCGCCATCGTCGCCGGTGGTGACGATGACGATGCTGTCGCCGCCGAATGGCTGAAAGTAGCCGATCAGGGACTCGAAAGCGACCACGAGCAAAACGTATGCCGCCGCCGCGATGACGGCTATGCGGACCCAGCCTGGAATTCCCTCGAGCATGATATCCCCCTCCCGGATGCGGTTCCTGTCCAGGCCAAACTTATGCCATAACCGCGCCAGCATGCAACAGGGGCCATTCCCGCCCACGGCTTGCGAATTTGCTAGGCTCGCGGCATTACCTTTTCAGCCTGGACAGCATTGTGGCGCAAGAGCACAGGCAAAAACCCGATCCCGATGATGCAATGCAGGCGCAGCCGGCCAATCCCGCCCGGCGCAATCTGCTCAAGGGCGCCGGGCTTGTCGGCGCCGCGGCGCTCGGCGGTGGCGGAACGCTGATTGCCCAGTAGGGCGCGGCGCCTGCTCTGCCCCAGGTCCGGGAAGCCCTGGAGACCCTCACAGCGGCGCAAGTCGAAACCTTGGAAACTCTCTGCGACCTGCTCATCCCCTTCCGACGAAAACGGCCCCGGCGCCCGGGAGGCAAGGGCCGCCCGCTATCACGATAACGAACTGCGCATCGCCCGCTTTGCCCAGGACAGGATGGAGCAGTGGTACCGCGAAGCCGGCGCCACCCACATCATCCGCTCGGGGCTTGGCAATGCCATGGGAGCTTCCACCCATGCCTACGGCGGCGCCCGCAATCCCACCCTCACCGCCCAGGCCCTGGCCTGGCGCACCGCGGACTATCTGGCGAACAACTTTCAATCAGTCGCC
Source organism: Pseudomonadales bacterium (assembly GCA_022827425.1). Classification (GTDB taxonomy): domain Bacteria; phylum Pseudomonadota; class Gammaproteobacteria; order Pseudomonadales; family Pseudohongiellaceae; genus UBA9145. The sequence continues at coordinate 26,355 of JAJDSZ010000083.1, forward strand.
GATTGACTTTCAAATGCGTGAACTCCGGCATGCAATCGGCCGAACCAATCCTCAATCCGGTAAGCGCGGCGGGCGGTCGGCGCCTGGGAGCATGGGATGGCGCGCCATGTTCATCTGCATGACAAGGAAAGTGCAGTAGCCATTGATGCCGGCCAGGGAGTTGACTGCACGCAAGCCAAAAGGTTAAATACGGCCCCTCCACAAGTGCCTCGCCCAGGTAATTCAAGAAGTCGAGACCGGGGTTTGGCGGAGTCATAACTTTCGCGCCAGGGAGATGGCATGCAAGAAGTCTAAGGAAGCTCTGATCAAGTCAGAGCTTCCCTGCGGCACAAGGATGTGTCGCCGAATCCGATGGGTGAAGGCAAGCGATTTCGAAGCGCGGCTTCGAGCGCGGCCGCAACGGTACGGAGCTATGCTCCGTGACTGGAGCAAGCCATTGAATTCGCAAGCAAAACAAAACCACGCTTTTGTTTTGCGATAATGAAAAACTCCAGGGAGGGAGTTTTTCAGAGAATACCTAATGCCCAGGTAGCTCAGTCGGTAGAGCAGAGGACTGAAAATCCTCGTGTCGGTGGTTCGATTCCGCCCCTGGGCACCAGACCTGCCCGCGCGCACCCTGAAGGCGTCAAGCTGACGGGGAATACTGGCCACGCGCTCCGACACCGACCCGTCCGACCCCGACATCGCGGCCGTGCCGGTCGGGATGCTGGCTTGGCTGCTCGATTTCTAGTCGTGGCCATCGCAACGGCATCCCGCTTCCCAATGCCAATGAAAACTCCGCCGCAATGATCGATCCAGGGATTGCCAGTATCACGCAAAGAGTTCGGTCAAACCCAAGTGAGAGAGGATGCTCCTCGAAGACTGAATCTTATGGAAGCCCGCATTTTGACCAGTGGTTGCGTAAACCGCGCCGCGGCATCGTCTCGTCCGGCAGCGGACCCGTTAGGCGCAAACCCGCGAAACGCCGAACCGACTCCACCTCTTACGGCAGGTCCTCCATCCCCGGATCACCCGGGTTGTATAACAACTGCACGCAATGCACCCGCAGCATCGTGCCCAGCGGCTACGGACGCCGGTCGCAGCCCGGCTTCGGATAGAACGGCTCGATGCGACGCTCGAACGCTTCCCAGGGAATCAATCCGTTCATCTTCTCCAGAAACCGCTCCCGACGAGTCGTACGCTTCTTCCCGTCTTGCTCCAACTCCGCAAATGTCATTTGACCCATGACCACTCCAGAACCTGACAGGTCACAGCCCGATCATCGGCGGTAGGAGTAGGGGACTTAATCAGAGCTTCTCTGGGCTTCGGCTCATTCGCGGCGAACACTATCGTCGCGGCACGATCAAAAGGCCAGCCGCCTCGCAGCGGCTGGCCTTTGCTTTGCGCATCTTTCACTTCCAGACAAAATGATTGCTGTCGGAAAAGGATCGAGCTTGCACAGAGCCTGCTACTAGGTTAGTTTCCCCCGTTTCTGGCAGGAGATTGGGGTTGATGAGTTTGCCTTTTGTCGCGATTTTGATGGGGTCCAAATCAGATCTTGAAGCCATGCGGGCCGGGGCCGATGTGCTGAAGAAATTCGGCATCCGCTACGAAATCAAGATCAGTTCGGCGCATCGTACGCCGGAAGCGACCAGGGAATACGTGGAAGCCGCCGTGGAGCGCGGCTGCCAGGTCTTTATCGCCGGCGCCGGCCTCGCCGCGCATCTTGCCGGCGCCATTGCCGCCCATACCACCAGGCCCGTCATCGGCGTGCCCATGGACGCCGGACCCCTGCAGGGGATGGACTCCCTGCTATCCACGGTGCAAATGCCCTCGGGGGTGCCGGTGGCTTCCGTGGCCATCGGCAGGACCGGCGCCAAAAATGCCGCCTATCTTGCGGCGCAGATTCTGGCCCTGGCCGATACCGCGCTTGCGGGCCGGGTCGCCGCCGACCGCAAGGCCGATGCCGACAGAGTGCAGGCCCAGGACCGGGAGTTGCAGGCACAGCAGTGAATCCTCCCCGGGAGACCGTCTGTGCAGCCGAAGAAGCCGCAAGCCTCCTGGGGCAAGGTAAATTGATTGCCTACCCCACCGAAGCCGTCTGGGGAATCGGCTGTGACCCTTTCAACGAGGCAGCGGTATTGCGCGTACTGCGCCTGAAACAGCGTGCGGTGGAAAAAGGCCTGCTGCTTCTTGCCGCGGGCATGGACCAGATCGAGGATTTGCTGGCGCCGCTCGCCCTGGAACAGATCGCCGTATTGCGGGAATCCTGGCCCGGGCATATCACCTGGCTGATACCGGACCCGCACAAGCGGTATCCTGACTGGGTGAAAGGAAAACATCCATCGGTCGCTATCCGGGTTAGCGATCATCCCGTGGCGGCGGCCGTCAGCCGGAGCTTCGGCAAGCCCATGGTTTCCACTTCAGCCAATCTTGCCGGCGAGCCGGAGATTCGGTCGAGGCAAGACCTGCGCCGGCAGTTCGGCGATGGCATCGACCATGTCGTGGAAGGCGAGCTCGGCGGGCGGGACGCGCCTTCTGAAATCCGCGACCTGTCCAGCGGCCGCAGAATCCGCTAAGCTCCCGGGAATTGCCATGAGCGAGATCGATACAGCGGCAGTCAAGCGGTTTCTGCTCGGATTGCAGGAAACACTTTGCGTCCGATTCGCCAGGGAAGATGGCAAGGCCGGGTTTCTCACCGACCGCTGGGACCGGGGCGACGGCGGCGGTGGCGTGTCCCGGGTGCTCAGCGAAGGCGCGGTATTCGAAAAGGCCGGCGTCAACTTCTCCCATGTATTCGGCAAAACCTTGCCGCCTTCGGCCACCGACGCCCGACCGGAACTTGCCGGGCGCGCCTACGAGGCCATGGGCGTTTCCCTCGTCATTCACCCCCGCAATCCCTTCGTGCCCACCTCCCACGCCAATTTTCGCCTGTTCGCCACCACCGGCGACGAGCCGGTCTGGTGGTTCGGCGGCGGCTATGACCTGACGCCGTTCTACGGCTTCGAGGAGGACTGTGTCCACTGGCACCGCACCGCGCGGGACGCCTGCGACCGATTCGGCTCGGAATACTATCCGCGCTTCAAGCGGCAATGCGATGAGTACTTCCATCTGAAACACCGGGACGAGCGCCGGGGAATCGGCGGCCTGTTCTTCGACGATTTCAACGAGGAAGGCTTTGCGCGCTGTTTCGATTTCGTCCGCGCACTGGCGGAAAGCTACGGAGAAGCCTATCTGCCCATCGTCCGGCGCCGCAGGGATATGGAATGGACAGCCGAACAGCGCAAGTTTCAGGAATACCGCCGGGGCCGCTATGCTGAATTCAATCTGGTCTATGACCGGGGTACGCTGTTCGGGCTGCAATCCGGCGTCGGGCGCATCGAGTCGATTCTCATGTCATTGCCGCCGGCGGTTCGCTGGGTCTACAACTGGCAGGCGGAACCCGGCAGCGAGGAGGAGCGGCTTACGGATCATTTTCTGCGACCGAGGAACTGGGTATGAGCAACGCGCCCGCCCGCTACGCCGTGGTCGGCAACCCCATCGGCCATAGCAAGTCGCCGCTGATTCATTCGCTGTTTGCCCGGCAGACCGGCGCGGAAATCAGCTACGGCAAGGAACTGGTTTCGGAGCCGGATTTCGCCGCGTTCGTGGAAACCTTTTTCCACAATGGCGGCGCCGGGCTGAACGTTACAGTGCCATTCAAGCGGCATGCCCATGCCCTGTGCGGGAAGTTGAGCGAAAACGCCGCCAGATCAGGCGCGGTGAATACCCTGTATCCAATCGATGGAAGCCTGGCGGGCGCCAATACCGACGGTATCGGCCTGGTGCGCGATATTCGCGACAATCTGGCTTATGCGATCAGCGGCAAGCGTATCTTGCTGCTCGGCGCCGGGGGCGCGGTGCGCGGCGTGTTGCCTGCGCTGGAGAACGAGTCGCCCGCGCGGATGACGGTCTGGAACCGAACTGCGGAACGGGCCGCCGAACTGGCGAGGGCGTTCGATGGAAGTCTTGCGGTGACGAGTCTGGAAGCCTTGCGGGGGAAACAGTTCGACCTGATCATCAATGGCACGTCCGGCAGCCTGCAAGGCCACCGGCCCCCGGTGGATGCGGCCTGGCTTGCCCCGGGCTGCTGTGCTTACGACATGGTCTACGCCGATGAGGAAACCGTTTTCCTGCGCTGGGCGCGGGAGGCCGGCGCGGGGCTGTTGAGCGATGGCCTCGGAATGCTGGTGGAACAGGCCGCCGAGTCGTTTCACCTCTGGCGCGGCATCAGGCCGGACACCGGGCCGGTGATCCAAAGGCTGAGGATTGGCGTGTAGCTGGGCTTGGGAGGTTCCCGGGGAGATTCTGCGACTTCGCTTCGCACAGAATGACGGGTAGTTTGAGTTGCGCGGCTTCAGCCTGTCATTCTGCGCGAAGTCGCAGAATCTCATGCAGAATGCTTCGTTTCCTGGAGAAACACCCTGTTCGGTTTCAATGGGCTTCCTCTTCCCCATGTTCGCCGCCCGTGCCATGCACTTCCGCCGGCGTCAGCGCCACGGCGTCGCGGTCGTGACCCATGTAGTCGAAACGCGCTTCGGTGGTGTAATCGCCTTCCACCGCCATGAAGGCGATCAGGATCAACAACACCCCCGGGGGGCCGAGAATGGTCAGCACCAGGGCCAGCCGCTCCCAGAGAGCATGCATGAAGATGGCGATGATGAAGCCGGCCTTCACCAGCATGAAAACGATGACCAGGGTCCAGCGCATGGCGCCCTGCACGTCGAAATAGTCCACCGCGTAGGAAGCGGCGCTGACCACGAACAGCAGAATCCAGATCTGGTAATAGATGCCCAGCGGATGCTGTTGTCCCGCGGTGTCCGATGATGATGCCATTGCCGTCTCCTCTTACAGCAGATAGAAGAATGCGAAGATGAATACCCACACGAGGTCGACGAAGTGCCAGTAGAGCCCTGCGATTTCGACGATCTCGAAACCTTTCTTGTCGTAGTAGCCCGCCCAGATGCGCCGGGCCACCCATAACAGGTAGATCACCCCGGCCGATACGTGCAGGCCATGGAATCCCGTGACCATGAAGAACACCGAGCCGAACTGCGGCGCGCCGAAGGGGTTGCCCCAGGGCCGCACGCCTTCTTCCACAATCAGCTTGGACCATTCGTAGGCCTGCATGCCGACGAAGGTGGCGCCGAAAAAGGCGGTCGCGCAGATGAACATGATGGTCCTGAATTTGTCCCTGCGATAACCGTAGTTCACCGCCAGCGCCATGGTGCCCGAACTCGTGATCAGCACGAAGGTCATGATCGCGATCAGAATCAGGGGAATGGGCGCGCCGCCGAAACTCAGGGCGAAAATCTCGCTCTGGGGCGGCCAGGGCTGGGTGGTGGTCATGCGGACATTCAGGTAGCCCGTCAGGAAGCAGGTGAATATGAAGGTATCGCTGACCAGGAAGATCCACATCATGGCCTTGCCCCAGGGCACATGATAGGTCTGTTTGTCCGCCGCCCAGTCGTCGACCAGTCCCGTTACCCCGTCCGAGGGGGCGATGCTTGTTGCAGCAGCTTCACTCATGCTTGGTTATTCCCGTTGCTTGTCAGGTATTGGAAAGAATCGCGAACATCACCAGCCACACCACCAGCAGGAAGTGCCAGTAGAGCGTGCACAACTCGATGCTCAGCCGCAGGTCCTTGGGTTCGCTTCCCGAGGCGAGCTTGAGCGAGGTGTTTCCCCAGACCCCCAGGCCGCCGAGCAGGTGTATGGCGTGGATGCCGGTGAGCAGGTAATAGAACGAAGCGGCGGGATTCGGCGTCAAATACACTCCCGAGTCCTGCAAACCGCCCCACACGAGCAATTGCCCGACGATAAAGCCCAGGGCGAGCAGACCCCCGGCCAGAAAAAGGGCGAATACATTGCGGGACTCGCCCCGCCCCACCTTGTTCCGCGCAAGCTGGAAGGCCACGCTGCCGAGCAGGAGCACGCCGGTGTTGAGCCACAATTGCCCGGGCTCGGCCAGCGGGCGCCAGTCGGGCAACTCCATGCGGATGAAATAGCTGACGGTGAACAGGCTGAAGATGATCGTGGCAACGATCAGGAAAAAGCCCAGCGCCACCTTCTCCGCCGCGGAGTCGAAGGCGCCCTCGGGCTTGAGCCCGCCGATGATGCCCTTGCGTTCCCAAGGCTTGTCGGCCAGATGCTTGAGGGATTTCACAGGTCAGCCTTGGACTGGTCGTGGTCCGGGTCGAAATGTTCTTCATCCACCGTGGGCTCGACGCTTTCCGGGGTGTTCTGGGGGATGAAATCCTCATGGGCGCCGGGGACGCTGTAGTCATAGGCCCAGCGGTACACCGTGGGTAGCTTGTCGCCCCAGTTGCCGTGAATCGGCGGCGTGTCCGGAGTCTGCCATTCCAGGGTATTGGCGCCCCAGGGGTTGGGGTCGGCCTTTTCGCCCTTGCGCAGGCTCCAGAACACATTGATGAAGAACAGCAACTGGGAAATCCCGACGAACAATGCGGCGATGGTGATGGCAGTATTGGCGTCCTGGGTGGCTGGCGCCATGAATTCGGTGGTCCCCAGGGCGTAATAGCGCCGCGGCACACCGTGAATGCCGAGATAGTGCATCGGCAGGTAGATGGCGTAGGTGCCGAGGAAGGTGCACCAGAAATGCAGCTTGGCCATGCCTTCGTGGTACATGCGGCCCGACATCTTCGGGAACCAGTGATACAGCGCCGCGAACAGCACCAGGATCGGCGACACGCCCATCACCATGTGGAAATGCGCGACCACGAAATAGGTGTCGGACAGGGGCAGGTCGATGACCACATTGCCCAGGAACAGGCCGGTCAGTCCGCCGTGAATGAAGGTGAAGATGAAGCCGATGGCGAAATACATCGGCGCGTTCATGCGGATGTCGCCTTCCCACAGCGTCAGCACCCAGTTGTAGACCTTGAGCGCCGTCGGCACCGCGATGATCAGCGTGGTGGTGGCGAAGAAGAAGCCGAAGTAGGGGTGCATGCCGCTGACATACATGTGATGCGCCCAGACGATGAAGCTGAGCAGGCCGATGGCGATGATCGCCCAGACCATCATGCGATAGCCGAAGATGTTCTTGCGGGCGTGGGTGCTGAGCACGTCCGAAACGAGGCCGAAAGCCGGCAGCGCCACGATATACACTTCCGGGTGGCCGAAGAACCAGAACAGGTGCTGGAACAGGATCGGGCTGCCGCC
>JAJDSZ010000117.1 GCA_022827425.1 Pseudomonadales bacterium
TACAGCCAGCCGCGGCCGAGCGTGGCGCCGAATACGCTGCGGATAGGGTCCGGCTGATACTGCTGCAGAGCCAGCATGCGATCGTGTACCCGGCCGTATTCCTCCTTCACATAACCGCATTGGGGAAACTCGGTGGCGAGTCGCACGAGGAAATCGATGGTCAGTTCGATATCGGGCCCGCCGCTCTTCGGTGCTCAGATAGCGCTGTTCCGAGGAATTCTGCGGCCAGACCAGACCGTCGATGCCGCAGCGGTCGCAGAAGTCGACCTCTTTCGCCAGATCCTCGTAATCGACTTCACCGGAGGCGGTATAAGGCGTACTGAGAATCATCAGCGCGCCGCGCATGCGGTTTTCCGCGGCCAGAGTGAAGGCCGGCAGCGGCGTGGCCGCGGCCGCGGCGATTGCGGCAAGAGTCTGGCGCCGGGTGAACTTCGTGGTGAAAGGCATCGCGGTATCCTCATCTGACGGCCGGGCGGGCCTCGGGACAAGACCTGTGAGAGTACGGCCAAGCGGAGCCGCTTGCAAGACGACGCTGATTATCCTCCTGTTTTTCACTCATTTTCGCTTCCGGTATGCCTCGCGGCGGTGGGAAATGCGGATGACCAGAACTACGAGTTCGTCGTCCCGTATTTCGTACAGGATACGATGATCGCCTGTGCGAAGACGACGCAACCCCTTCAGATCGCCTTTCAAGGCAGCGCCAATGTATGGGTTTTCGGCAAGTCGGTCGATCGCAGTGACGATCCGCATCCGATCCTTTTCGCCGACACGCTTAAGCTCTTTGGCCGCGCTCTGCTTAATCCGTATCGAGAATGTCACGCCGAACCTTTTCCCAATCCAGAACCGGATCGCTTGGGTCTCGGAGTCGATCGATAGCTATGGAAAGATCGTTGAAATCTTCGAGATAACTCTCTACGGCCAGACGAATCACGTCCGCCCTGCTACGCCGGAGTTGTTGCGCCGCCGTATCCAGAGCGGCCAATACCGGATCGGGCAAGCGCGCTGTTACTTGTTGAGGCATGAGTTATTCCAATGCATATCAATGTAAGTAGCCTCATGCTAATGTGGAATGAAGCAGCAATCAACTGGTCTCACTTCTCGATTGCGTCCGAGGCGGGGCATTGGGAGCCCAGCCCTCGGCGACGCGGTTGGCGCGAAGCTTCGCCTCGGAATCAGCGAACAGCAGGCCGCCAGGCACATCTTCACGGTCGTGCGCCGATTTTTTGGAGGAGATCAGTTCCACTCATACCGGACTTTCAAATCATTCAGATGCGAGTGGGGTAACACTCCTTCATGTTGCAGCCTGCCCACCACGACTCCCGGAGCAATGCCCAGCTTTTTTGCGAAGGCGAGGACGCCGGACTTTGAGCCACCTGTCGCCAACAGCTCCAGATGGAAATTTCGAGGTATCAATATGTCGGCGGCAAACCGATTCGCTTCCTCTTCCTCTTTCTGATCCCGAAATCCATTTCTATCAACTTCGAGGAACATCAGTCGCTTGCGATGTAAAAGTATGTGCGCTGATTCGTGGAAAAAAGAGAACCAAAGTTGATCGTTGGACTTGTATCGCAAACTCAGCATCAGTAGGGCTTTACTGCTTGACAGCCATCGGGTCGCGCCACTGGCCGGACAGCCCGTTGGAGCCGGTGCAAACACCACGGCCACACCCGCTTCGGCGCACAATTGTTGTATTTTCGGCACGAAAACGTCCGGATCTTCTTCCAGGGTTAAACTTCTCAGTTCCTCAAGACAGGATTTGAATGTCTCCGCAGAGTAAGGGCGGCATTCGATTTCCTGGGACTTGAGTTCACCAAACCGCAACCACGCCGCAATCGCGCCAAATCGGCTTCGAGTCTTGTCGGACATCCGATATGCTGTCTGGCCCAGCCCATCTGACCAGTCCCTCCAGGCATCCACCGTACCCACGCCGAAAAATCGCAAGCACTCCGCTACGGTCCTCGCCTTGTCCCGATGAGTGGCGATCCATCCGAATTTGCGCATTTGAGATACCGGCAGTTGGTCAAGCCAATCGATGTCCTGGCGAAGGCTCTCGATTTCGGATTCCCTGGCCAACGCGGCCCGATAACCAGCTTCGCGATTGAGCCAGAATCGGACCGTGCTGCCCAGAACCCGAGCCAGCCGGATTGCAACCGACTCGGAGAGCGGAACTTTTCCTGACACCAGTTGGCTCACAAACTTCCTGGATGCCCCCAGGCGACTTGCCAACTCCGCTTGCGTCCAGTTCCTCTCTTCGAGCAAATCCGCGATGGTATCGCCCGGTGGTGAAATCCAATCGGGTTCAAACGTACTTGTAGCTGTCTTGATCATCTCGACACCTCCTCTTGAAGCGCTCTAGTGGTAATCGCCAATTTCGACAACTCGCACCGCAGTCACACGGCTCCAGTCCGTACTCCCATCTTCAAGACTCGGCGCAGGATCGTGTACCGGCCGCAATACGAGTCTTTGGCCGCGATGCAGGGCAATCGAGAGGCACCCTATTCGATCTCCCTTAAGGGGGTGGGGATTTCCAGCCACCAGTTCGGTGACATTCTGCGCCGCCACGATGTCCGCGAGTCTGTTGCAAAGCTTCCTGGCGCTTATTGCGCCCAGCTTTCTTGCCGCATATCTGGCATTGCTGCAAAGCTTCTCCAATTCACCATTGTCGAAGGCGATTTCCATTGGCTTTCCATGCAATTTCCGTTTACCTATTCGGTAAACGAATTCTATTACACCATCGATAAAAAGCCAATTCTCATTCGCTCGTAGTGAGGCGCCTTTTGAAGCGCGGGAATTGACGCTAGAATCGGGGGCACTTCCCTGGCTGACGAAGGCAGACCCGATCATGACACGGCATCCGTTCGAACTTTCCACGACACGAATTCTGCTCTGTTCGCTGGCGGTCTGCTGGCCGGCGGCCGCTTTTGCCCAATCCGGCGCTACCGATAGCGAATGGCCGGTTTATGGCGCGGACAGCGGCATGACCAAGTATTCGCCGCTCGATCAGATCAATGCGGACAACGTCGACGAACTGGAAATCGTCTGGCGGCGGCCCGATCTCGATCCGTCCTATCTGGAAATCAACCCGAATCAGCGCACCTCCGCCAATCACGTGGCCACGCCGATCATGCGCAATGGCGTCGGTTATGTCCCCAATGGCGTCGGCCTCGTGGAAGCGTTCGATCCGGGCACCGGCGAGACGATCTGGACACAGGAAGTGCCGAGCGACGGCGACGGCTTGCCGGGCGCGGTGACGCGCGGCCTGGCCTGGTGGTCGGAAGGCGATGAGGCGCGCATCCTGGCGCAGCGCAATGTCTGGCTCTACGCGCTCGATGCCGAAACCGGCGCGCCCATTGCCGATTTCGGCGAAAACGGCCGCGTCAATCTGCAACGCATGCCTGCCGATTTCGAACGTTATCGCTGGAGCGGCGTACCGGTGGTCGTGCGCGATACCGTCATCGTCGGCCAGGGCATGAGCGACACCTTTTCAGGGAGAGAGGCGCCGCCCAGCGAAGTGCAGGCGTTCGATGTGCGCACGGGCGCCTTGCGCTGGACCTGGAGCGCGATTCCGCAAGAAGGAGATGTCGGGGTCGAGACCTGGCAGGACCGTTCCTGGTCGTATACCGGACACGCTCCGCTATGGTCGCTGATGTCCGCTGACGAGGAACTCGGGATGGTTTACCTGCCCATGAGTTCTTCCACCAACGACATGTACGGCGGCCATCGCATCGGCGACAACCTGTTCACCCAAAGCATAGTGGCGCTCGATGCGGAGTCCGGTGAGATGGTCTGGTATTTCCAGATGGTTCGTCACGGTCTGTGGGACTACGACATTCCGGCGGCCCCCGTGCTGATGGACATCGTGGTCGAAGGCCAGGAAATTCCGGCGATCGCCCAGATTACCAAGCAGGCTTTCACTTTCGTGTTCGACCGCCGCACCGGCGAACCGGTCTGGGACATTGAGGACCGCCCGGTGCCGCAATCGAACGTGCCGGGTGAGGTAACCGCCGCAACTCAACCGTTTCCCACTTTGCCGCCGGCGTTCGACCGTCAGGGCGCGACCGTGGAAAATCTGATCGACTTTACGCCGGAACTGCGCGCCGAGGCGCTGGAGATATTTTCGAACTACGTGACCGGCCCCATGTTCACGCCGCCTACAGTGGCTGAACCGGACGGAACCCGCGGAACGATTCAATTGCCGGGCTCCCAGGGCGGCGCCGACGTGCAAGGCGCGGCTTTCGACCCGGAAACCGGCTACTTCTATATTCCGTCGATTACCTCACCTTTCGTAGCCGAC
>JAJDSZ010000010.1 GCA_022827425.1 Pseudomonadales bacterium
GTTGCGCTGGCTGCTGCAAAACCAGACTTTCGGCGCCTGGCAGTCGAACCCCATCGTCGCCGACGGCGTCATGTACCTCACCGAACGCCCGAACAGCATCATGGCGGTTGATCCAATCACCGGCCGCGTGTTCTGGAAATACGTGCATACTCCCGCCGAAAACGCCCTGGTCTGCTGCGGCGCCAACAACCGCGGCGTTGCCGTGCTCGGCGACCGTGTATTCATGGGCACAATCGATGCTCGCCTCGTGGCGGTGGACCGCATCAACGGCGAGTTGCTCTGGGATATCGAAGTCGGCGACGTGAACCTGGCCTATTCGGTGACCATGGCGCCGCTGGCGGTGAAGGACAAGATCATCGTCGGCGTCGGCGGCGGGGAATTCGGCATCCGCGGCTATGTCGCGGCCTATTACGCCGAGACCGGCGAACTCGCCTGGAAAACCTATACCATTCCCGCGCCCGGCGAGCCGGGCCACGAAACCTGGGAAGGCGACGACTGGCAATACGGCGGCGCGCCGGTCTGGATCACCGGTTCGTTCGACCCGGAAGAAAACCTGACCTATTGGGGCGTGGGCAATCCCGGCCCCGACTGGAACGCGGCCCAGCGTCCGGGGGACAACCTCTACTCGGACTCGGTCATCGCACTCGACGCCGACACCGGCGAGTTGCGCTGGTATTTCCAGTTCACGCCCAATGACGGTTACGACTACGATGCCGTGCAAGTCCCCGTGCTGGCGGACATGGAATGGCAGGGCGAACAGCGCAAGCTCATGCTCTGGGCCAATCGCAACGGCTACTTCTACGTGCTCGACCGCAGCGACGGCGAATTCCTGCTCGGCAACCCCTTCGTACGCGTGAACTGGTCGAGCGGGCTCGACGAAAACGGCCGCCCCATCCCGACGCCGCAGCCCGAAGGCATGCCGACCTGGCCCGGCAACCAGGGCGGCACCAACTGGTATCCGCCGTCCTGGAGCCCGCGCACCGAACTGTTCTACTTCAGCGCCTGGGAGGACTACGCCACGATCTACGAGCCGGAAGAGTCTGAATACGTGCCCGGGCGAGCCTTCCTCGGCGGTGGCTTCGACGTGCTCACCCCCGCCCCCGGCGCCCCCGGAGTCGGCATCGGCCGCACCAACCCCATCAACAACTGGACCGACGAAGTCGGCCACGCCTCATTGAAGGCAATCGACCCGCGTACCGGCGAGGAAGTCTGGGAATTCGAGCAATTCGACGTCAGCGACAGCGGCATGCTGACCACCGCCACCGACCTGCTATTCACCGGAGGCCGCGAAGGCTACATCCACGCCCTCGACGCCACCAGCGGCGAGTTGCTCTGGAAAAAGAACCTCGGCGGCCAGATCGTCATGGCGCCAATCACCTACAGGGTAGACGGCGTCCAGTACCTGACCTTCATCTCAGGCCACGTTTTGGCATCATTCGCCCTGCCCGAGGACTGAGAAAGCAACCTGACAATCCTAGTGACAACCTTTGTAACAACTCGTAATAGTGGTTTGAATTCCAATATGCTACATTCCTGACAGTTTATTCAATACAAGTTAAGGATTCCCCATGTCTTTTCGCAATCGAATCGTATCCGTGGCCGCTCTGCTTGGACTGGCATCTTTGCTCGTACCGCTGCATTCCGTCGCGCAGAATTCCACAAATCACTATCAAATCGTCGAAGGGTGGGCAAAACTGCCTGGCGGCAGGACAATGGGCGCCGTCGGCAAGGCGGAAGTCGACATTGACGGGCGCCATGTCTGGGCCATTATCCGTTGCGATGCCCCACAGAGCATGTTTGGATCGGAATGCGTTGATTCGGACCTGGATTCCATCTTGAAATTCGATCCCGATGGCAACGTGGTCGAATCTTTCGGTGGCGGCATGTTTATCTGGCCCCATGGGCTTGACGTGGATTCCGACGGCAACATCTGGGTGACTGACGCCGTAGCTGACAGAAATATTCCGCCGGGCGACGATCGCGGCCATCTCGTCGTCAAGTTCAGCCCCACCGGCGAAGTCCTGATGACGATCGGCACGCCCGGAGAATCGGGAGACGGCCCGTACCACTTCACCGAACCGAGTGATGTGGCAGTCGCGGCCAACGGCGATGTGTTTATTGCGGATGGCCATAGTGCGAACGGAAACAATCGAGTGTCAAAGTTCAGCAGCCGCGGTCAATTTCTCATGTCCTGGGGAGAGACCGGCTACGGCCCGGGACAGTTCCGCGCCCTGCACGCGATCGCCATCGACCCGAACGGTCGGGTGTTCGTGGGAGATCGCAGCAACAGCCGGATTCAGATTTTCGACCAGGAGGGCAACCACGAAGGCACCTGGACCCAGTTCGGGCGACCAAGCGGAATTGCTTTCGATACCATGGGGCGAATCTATGTCGCCGACTCGGAGTCGGACAACGTACAGAACCCGGGGTATGAAATTGGCATCCGTATCGGCGAATACGAGACTGGTTGGGTGCAGGAGTTTATTCGCTTCCCCTGGGCAAATCCCAACATCATTCCAGGGAATGGAGCGGAGTTCGTTACTGTCGACCTCGATGGCAACATTTATGGCGGAGAACCCATCCCCGCCCCTCATGCCAATGCCCGAGCGCTCAGGAAGTATGTGCGCGTGCGACCCTGAGGGGAACTCCTTGATCCTTGAAGTAGCGTCTCGCTCAACCCTTGTATGGAGAAACCGGACCAGGACTGCCGCCAACGATGGATCGAAGCCACGACAGATGAATTGTCACTGAAAATGTGGGAATATCGGGCCGACTTTCTGGAGGTCTGTCCATGCGAATTGCTGAACTGAAGAAAATCCTGCCCGCGCTCGCGCTGTGCGTCGCCGGTTCGGCGCAGGCCGCCGAAGGCGAATTGTTCGCCGAGGAAGCTGCCGAGTGGTTCACCCTCGGCAACGATTTCGCCCATACCCGCTACACACCCGCGGATGAAATCACCGCCGAGAACTTCGGCGAACTCGAAGTCGTCTGGGAGTGGGACGGGGCCAGTTTCAACGCCGTGAGCGGGCGCTCCACGCCATCGCTGATCGACGGCATCCTGTACACCGTGGTGGGTTACAAGCGCTACGTCGTCGCCATCGATCCGAAGACCGGCGACACCATCTGGACCTATCGCGAGCCCGACACCCCGCGCGCCGAATATTCCATGCGCGCCGACTACGGCAAGGGCGTGGCCTACGCCGAAGTCGACGGCCGCGGCGTGATCTACATCGTCTCTCCCGGATTCTTCCTCACCGCGCTCGACGCCAAGACCGGCATTCCGCTGGAAGGCTTCGGCAATCCCGTGCCGATCGAAGGCTTCCCGCAAACCGGCGTGGTCGATCTGCTCGCCGACCTCGGTCATCCCTACAACCCATATGAGGGCATTCCGCTTGAAACGGGCTATATCACGTCCTCCTCGCCGCCCATCGTGGTGAACGACACCATCGTCATCGGCAATTCGGCAGAGCAGGGCTACCTCCAGGCGCGCATCGAGAACGTTCCCGGAGACATTCTCGCCTACGACAAGAGCACCGGCGACTTCAAGTGGAAGTTCAACGTCATTCCCCGGCCCGGCGAATACGGCCACGAGACCTGGGAAAACGACGCCTGGCAGTGGACCGGCGACGTCTCTTCCTGGGCGCCGCTGTCGGCCGACCCGGCCAACAACCTGGTGTATATCCCCACCAACAGCGCCACCATCGACTATTACGGCGGTTTCCGCCCCGGCGACAATCTCTACGGCGCCAGCATCATCGCCCTGGACACCCGCACCGGCGAGCGCGCCTGGCATTTCCAGTTCGTCAAGCACGAGATCTGGAATTTCGACACGCCCACGGCGCCGGTGCTGCTCGACATCAATGTGGACGGACAGGCCATTCCCGCGGTCGCCCAGGTGACCAAGCAGGCCTGGGTGTACACCTTCAACCGCCTCACCGGCGAACCGGTCTGGCCCATCGTCGACCGCCCGGTGCCGCCTTCCATCGTTCCCGGCGAAGTGCTGTCGCCGACCCAGCCTCACGTAACCTGGCCCGAGCCATTCGACATGCAGGGCATCACCGAAGACGACCTTGTTGATTTCACGCCGGAATTGCGCGCCGAAGCGCTTGAAGTGATGGACGACTACGTAATGGGGCCGCTGTTCAATCCGCCCATTCACTCCGACAATCCCGAGGGCAAGTACGGCGCGATGAACTGTCCGGGCGGGGCCGGGGGCGCCAATATCACCTCGCCGCCGGTGGCCGATCCGAATTCCGGCGTGTTGTTCGTCTCCTCGCACAAGGCCTGTTTCGTCCTGCGCCTGATTCCCGGCGAGGAAGCCGACCTGTTGTTCCCGAACCCGACCGGCACCACCCTGGCGCAATACGCCAACGCCGTGCGCGGCGCCACCGCCCGGCCGCCGCGACTGCGATCCGGCATTCCGGTGTGGAAGCCGCCGTACAGCCGCATCGTCGCCATCGACATGAACACCGGCGAGCACCTGTGGCAGATTCCCACCGGCGAGACCCCGGCGCGCATCGCCAACAGCCCGGCGCTCGAAGGCGTCGATGTCGGCAACACCGGCACCGGCAATCTCGTGCCGATGGTGGTTACGCCCAATATGCTCGTCTATTCCGATGTCGCGAGCGACGGCACGCCGATGCTCTACGCCATCGACAAGAACAGCGGCGACATCGTCGGCGAGATCGAAGTTCCGGCGCGCTCAAGCTACGGCATGAGTTCCTGGGTCCAC